>JAICJW010000002.1 GCA_025928215.1 Chloroflexia bacterium
ATTTCGAACCGAAGCCTGAACCTGCTCGTCGTCGTGCGCGATGATGCGGGCGAGCACATTGCGCGGATCAAGATTCCGCAATCGTTGCCGCGCTTCATTCCCGTGCCGCCGACCGCGCCGATGCGGGATGCTTCCGGCATTCACCGGCCACGCGCTTCGGTCTGGTTGGAGCAGGTCGTTATCGCCAGCCTGCCGACGCTCTTCCCCGGTAAGGAGATCATCGCCGCCTATCCGTTCCATGTGACGCGTGATGCGGATATCGAGATTCAGGAACTGGAAGCCGAAGATCTGCTCGAAACGATCGAGGAGCAGTTGGAGCGGCGCGGGTTCGGATTCGCTGTCCGCCTCGTCGTGGACGCGACGATGCCGGAGACGCATCGCCTCTGGTTGATGGAAAAGTTGCAGATTTATCCGTCCGATGTCTATACGCTGAACGGATATCTCAGCCTCGGTGACTTGATGCAACTGCTGCGGATAGACCGGCCCGACCTGAAAGACCCGCCATTCGTGCCGCAAGTGCCGGCCGCGCTGCGTGACGGAAGCGATATTTACACGGCGATCCGGCAGGGGGACATCCTGCTCCACCACCCGTATGACTCGTTCGTGCCGATTGTGGACTTCATCAAGAGCGGCAGCACCGATCCGGCTGTGCGGGCGATCAAGCAGACGCTCTACCGTGTTGGCAAAGACAGCCCGATCGTCGAGGCGCTGGCGGAGGCGCGGGATGAAGATACCCAGGTCGCGGTACTCGTCGAATTGAAAGCGCGCTTCGATGAGGAGAACAATATCGAATGGGCCCGCGCACTGGAAAGCAAGGGCGTCCATGTCGCGTATGGGATGATGGGCCTCAAGGTGCATTGCAAAGTCGCGCTGATCGTGCGGCGCGAACAAGATGGCATCCGTCGGTATGTCCATCTCGGCACCGGTAACTACAACGCCGCCACAGCACGGACGTACACCGATCTCGGCCTGCTCACCGCGAACGAGGAGATCGGCGCGGATGTCTCTGACCTTTTCAACTACCTGACGGGCTACTCGGATCAGCAGGAATATCGCAAACTGCTCGTCGCACCCGTCAATCTGCGGCAGCGGATCACTGAACTGATCGAACGCGAGACCGCGCGTGGATCGAAGGGGCGGCTGATCTTCAAGACCAATCACCTCGTGGACGAGCGGATCATCGAGGCGCTCTATCGGGCGTCGCAGGCAGGTGTGAAGATTGACCTGATCTGCCGCTCGACCTGCTGCCTCGTGCCGGGGGTGCCGGGCCTGTCCGAGAATATCCGCGTCGTCAGTATCCTCGGGCGCTTCCTGGAGCATCACCGCATCTATCTCTTTGGCAATGGTGGCCGTGAGGAGATCTATCTTGGCAGCGCGGACCTTCACCCGCGCAATCTTGATCGGCGCGTCGAGGTGCTGTTCCCGATCGAGGACCCGGCGATCCGCACGCATATCCGCGAGGACCTCTTAGAAACCTACCTGCGGGACACGGATAAGGCACGCGTCCTCGGCTCGGACGGCCGCTATCGTCCGGTGCCGCGCCCGGAAGGTGCCTCACCGTTTACCGCGCAGGAGTGGCTGCTCAACACTGCCACAGCGGGTACGGGCCGGTACGGGGATTAGCGTATGACCGGCACCAAATCCAGAGAGAACATGCACGATCAATACTGCCCGGAAGGTTAATCTTCCGGGCAACATCAAACCGATTCCAGAAAAGATGCGCGCCTACGTCGCGTTGTTCTGGCCGATCAGATAGGTGACGAGCACAAGAATTGTGGCGGCGGCGGAGACGAGCGTCAGATTGATCGCCTGCTCGCGACCGCTGAACCGCTTACGAACATATCCATGTTCCATGCCGACGGGGATGAGAACGATCAGCGCGAAGATGTAGTGGAGTATCACATTCCGCTTGCCGCTTGCCAGCAGGCCGATACCGAGCAGGTACTGGATAACGAGGAAGAGCGAGGCGAGATACGAGACATACTTTCCTGCCGCAATTGTCCGCCCGGCGATGCCGATCGCATAGATGATCGTCGCCGCGAGGAACAAGACGAGGACGGCGGTACCGACGTACATATGAATGTCTTTCATACCCTACTCCCTTCCGTGCGAGTACTACGGCGTGCGCCATCGAACGCCGGTTCCGGATTGCAGTAGTGTAGCACCCTGGGGCGGGTTACGAGCAATGGGTAACGAGGGGAGATCACTCGTTACCCATTGCCGGGGGATTGGGTTCGGGTGCCGCGACGATCGTCGCCTACCGCTTGCCCGTCGCTGCCTGTTGCACGTTGCTGGCGACACACTGCCGATCTTGGCTCCGCCACGGGCTGGTCGTCAGGATGGTGCGGACCTCGTCCGGATAGTCGGCGATGAAGCGTAGCTCGTCGGGCAGGAGCGGCTTCTGATTGTGGCCGTTCGTGACCTGGACGAGTTCGAGTACGTCCGCCGCCTGTTCGTTACTGTCGAAGGTGATACCCATCTGCTCATAGACGTACTTGAAGCCCGCGAGGCCGCCGTACTCGCCGGTCGTGATGACACGGCCCGTCGGCACCTCCTCCGTTTCCGGGCGACCGAGCAGTTCGTAGTCGTAGAGTTCGTAGTTGTGGCGGTCCTTCAATGCCCCGTCGGCGTGGATGCCGCTCTCGTGCGCGAAGGCATTGGCGCCGATGCCGACCTGCCGGATCGGTACGGGCAGGCCATAACTGCGGGCGACGTAGTTGCCGAGCCGCCAGGCCCACGACAAATCTACCTGTTCGCCGAGTTCGTACCCTTGCAAGCCGTTTGCGTACTTGATGGCGAGGATGCAGGAGAGGAGATCCGCCTGCCCGGCGCGCTCGCCATTGCCGTTGACGGTCGCGTTGATATAGGCGTCCACGCCCGCATCCACCGCTGCCTGCGCCGCGAAGACACTGTTCGCGTTCGCCATGCCGAGATCGTCGTGGCAATGCGGCTCGATCGGGAGCCGGACGGCCTCGGCGAGGCGGGTGATGCGGTCATAGATCGTCCGGGGGGAATCGAAGCCGAGCGTGTCGCAATAGCGGAAACGAATCGCGCCGGCCTCCTTCGCCGCCAGCGCGAACTCGATCAATTGCTCGATGTCCGTGCGGCTCGCATCCTCCGCGTTGACGCCGATCATGCGGACGCCACCCTCTTTCGCCGCCTGCACGGCGTCCGTCATCTCGCGGGTGACGGCGGCGCGGTCCAATTTGCCCCGGAATTTTCGTTGCAGCATCAGATCGGAAGTGCTCATCGAGAGGTTGAGGTCCGTACAGCCGACGGCGACCGCTTTCTCGACATCGCCCCGCAGCGCTCGTACCCACCCTTCGAGCACCATTGCGCCGAATGCGCCCTTCGCCTTGAGCGCGAGGTTGCCTTGCAGATAGTGCCGTTCATGATCGCTGAAGGGAAAGCCGAATTCCGATTGATAGACACCCAACTTGGAGAGATACCAGTTGACCATCGTCTTTTGGAACTTGGATAATTTGATCCGCGAGGTCTGCACGCCGTCCCGATTGGTGACATCAATGAAATGAATCCGTGCCATCCGACCAACTCCTTGCGGGTCTTCGGCGAGGACGCCGCTAAAATCCGGCACCCCCCTCAACCCATGCGTCATACGGACGCGAGACGCATTGAGTCTGCGTTTCGCGTGTGACCAACGAGGTCAACGGTCATATTGTGCCGCCGTGAGGAAATCGGCGTCAATCAGGCGCGATATGAACATACTGCGCTGCGGCGAGGGGCTGGAACCGCTCAAGCATCCGGCTGCGATCCGTCGTCCGGCTCCGGAACGACGATTTTGCCATCGGGCACGGACCGCTCCTTAATGACGATCCATCGGGCGCCTGTGTCGGGATCAATCCAGGTGACACGATGCCGCTCCCCCGGTTGCACCATCACGACGATTCCTGCCTCCAACGGTACATCCGTTCCTTCAACAGACAAGGTCGCGTGGCCATGCAGCACGACGTAATACTCGTGGAAATCGTGATAGTGGTACGCCTCGCCTGCCGGGACGCACATCATCACGTCTGTCGTCAGCGCGATTTCGATGGGCGAGCCGTTCCAGTGCCCGCATCGCCACGGACTCGCTGATTCCCGATAGACCCGCACCGTTTACCCCTTTTCGTCTGTGGACGGGAAATGATTGGGATGGCGCGCGTAGGTGACGAGTGTTTCCGCCTCGACGCGCAGATAGACGCCCTCGCCCCAATCGTTCACGCTCGAACCGCTCGCCTCCCGCTGCATCGCCTCCAGTGGCGCGAAATCCTGGTTATCCGCCAGGATAAGGGTGGCGCTTCCGTGAGCGATGATCGCCAGGTCAATGCCGTCATAGTGGGTCAGGCTGATCGCCGGGCGCGCTGTCACCATCCGCGTCCGTGCCGCCGTCGTGACGGTCGGAATGTGGAACCGCCCGCGATAGAAGAGCGAGCCAATCGGCGCGATGCGCGGCTCGCCCTTCGCCGTCACAGTGGCGAAGGCGACGACCTGATTCCCCCGCAAGTACCGCACGAGTTGTTCCGCAGAGAGCGAGTGTTCCGGCATTTCAAACGAACTTCGAAGGAACGATCCCGCCCGCTCGATGCTCCGGTTCAGGAGGGTCTGCAACCGTTCCAAATCCTCCGGTGTCTCCTGCATACTCCTCTCCTTTGCGATCAGCGATTCTCGATAAATTGCTCTTGAGCCACACCCGCATACTTGAGAATGCCACGCAATGTACCTGTTGCGAGTTCACGATGGACGTTCCTTTCGATGATCGCGACGCTTCCCATCACTCTGTTACCTCAGCAACCCTTGCTCCGCGCCCGCGAGCAGGGCGCGCAGGCGGTCGGTGCGGAGATAGTAATAGAGGCGGTGTTCGTCGCGCCGGATGTCCACGAGTTCGAGTCGCTTCAGGCCATTGAGATGATGCGAGACGGTCGCGATGCTGAGGCCGAGCAATTCCGCCAGTTCCTGCCCGTAGCGGGGCGCCGCGACGAGCAACTGAATGAGCGCCCAGCGCGCCGGATCGGCGAGCAGGCGATAGACATCCTGATACGTCTCCGGCGGCGCAATTTCCGGCACGATCTCGCCCGATTCAGCTGATGCGCTGGCGGATACCAGCGCCATATCGGTCCCATAGGCGACGGCACAGATCGCACGGTCGTCCGTCACATCCGGCGCGAGATCGGGTGTCATCGTCACCCAACCATCGCCGAGGAATACCGACGGCCAGAAGAGCAGACGGGGCATTCCGCGCGCCTGCCGCCCCACGTCCGGTCGGTGCGCGATGATGAAGCCGAACGGGTCGGCAGCGTAGACCGCCTGCATCCTCGCCTCGGCGGTTCGTCCCGCGGCATGAAGTTCAGGGAGAAGGGGTGCAAAGAGATCATCGAACAGACCCGCGAGAAGGTCCACGAGCCGTGCCCGCGTCCGCGCCGGATCGGTGATGACCTCCACAATCCGCATCGGGTCAGATGGCCGGGGATACAGGAACCGCTGCACATAGTCTGTTGCCCACGCGGGATCGTCCACAAGTGAGCGAAGCACACCGGGGCTGCGCGGCGCGTCCGCGCGCAAGGTTCCCCCACACGCGAGCGCATGGGCGACGACCGCCGCATCCGGCAGCGCGCGGAGTGCCGCGATCAAGGCATCGGGGTCGCTGCCATCCGTCAGCGCCCACACCGCGCTAAACGCGAGTGCCCCGATCGGGAATGTCGCATCGAAAAAGGAGCGAACCGCACGATCTCGCTCCTTTTCCTGTGCTATGCGTCGTAACGGCCGGACAAGGAGCCGTGACCCTGACTCGCTCCCGATGCCCGTACGATTGGCGAGCAAATAGAGCCCAAGGAGGCAATCCGCGAGCGGCATGCACGCGAATGTCACACGCTCGTCCCATTCCGCTTGCTCTTTCGGCAACGTGACGCGAATCATCAATCTTCAGGACTGAGGACTGAGGACTGAGTGTTTCCGGCATGCTCAGTCCTCAGTCCTCAGTCCTCCCCCAGTTATGCGTTGACGAGTTCCGGCACCGCCGCGATCACATCAGAGATGATGTCGTCCGGGGTGATGCGCTCCGCCTCGCCCTCGAAATTGAGGATGATGCGATGCCGCAGGGACGGGTAGGCGACCGCGCGGATATCCTCATGGGCGACGGCCAGCCGCTCAGACAGGAGGGCGCGGATCTTCGCCGCAAGGATCATCGCCTGCGCGCCGCGCGGACTGGAACCATAGCGCACGAACCGGCGCACGCTCTCCGGCGCGAGCGATTGCTCCGGATGCGTCGCGAGCAGCAATTGCACCGCGTACTCGTTGATGTGGCTGGCAACGGGTACCTCGCGGGCCAGATCACCCATGCGGATAATGTCAATACCCGTCGCGACGGTGTTCACTTCCGGCGTGAAGCCGCCGGTCGTGCGGCGGAGGATTTCGCTCAATTCCTCGGCGCGCGGGAAGCCGACGACCAGTTTGAACATGAAGCGGTCGAGTTGCGCCTCGGGCAACGGATACGTTCCCTCCATCTCCAGCGGGTTCTGCGTAGCGAGGACGAAGAAGGGGCGGTTGATTGGGTAGATCGTGTTCGCGACCGTGACAGTGCGCTCCTGCATCGCTTCGAGCAGCGCGGATTGCGTCTTCGGCGTGGCGCGGTTGATTTCGTCCGCGAGGATCATGTTCGCGAAGACCGGGCCGGGCTGGAACTGGAATGTTCGCCGCCCCGCGTCGTTCTCGGCGAGGATGTTTGTGCCCGTAATGTCGGCGGGCATCAGGTCGGGCGTGAACTGGATGCGGCTGAATTGGAGGTCAAGCGCGTCCGCGAAGGTGCGAATGAGCATCGTCTTGCCGAGGCCGGGCACGCCTTCGAGGAGCGCGTGACTCCCCGCGATCATGCAGGTAAGAACCGCCCGCACGACCTCCTCCTGCCCGACCATCAGATTCGCGACTTCCGATTCGAGCCGGAAGGCGATCTCGCGGAACTGCTCCGGCGTCAGCATGGGCGGCGGTTCCGGGTTGTAGGGGGTTGGCTGGTTGGTGTAGAAATGTGACACGCGCTACCTCAATTTCAGCGATGCGGCACCCACACGTGGCGGTTGATGAGCAGTCTGCGCCGCTAGTATATCAGTGCCCTCCACTTCCCGCTGTACGCTCTTCCTTCACTGAACGGAGACCGGAGCTTTAGGGTCGCCCCGGTTTCTTCACCATTCCCGCGTAATCCCTGCCCAGATAGTGATGCTCCATCACACATGCGACGCGCCAACCGTGCCGCTCGTAGAAGCGTTGCGCGGGGCCGTGATGCTGCGTGTCCAGCGTCAGTTTATGTGCGCCGTGTGCCGTGCCCCATTCCTCGAAGGCGTGTAATAGTCGTCCACCGATGCCGTTGTTCCGTTCCGTCGCCGTTACCATAAGTTCGCCCAGATGCGCGACGCCCGCGCCGATGCTGCACTTCGCGGCGCCGATCAGTCTTCCCTCCCGTTCCGCCGTGATAATGCACCTCTCACTCGTCCACGACGCGGGATCAACCGCGAGCCATTCCGCGTCGAGAAATGTCCGCACCTCATCGTCAATCGCGCCATCATGCACCGTGATTTCCGTCGCCATCGCCCTCGTGCTCCTTTCCGCGCGGCGAGTATACTGCGTCGCATGGAATCGTTACGACTGCCGACCGTCTCGGTCGTCATCCCCGCATACAACGAGGCACGCGTGATTGCCCGCTGCCTTCAGTCGCTCATGGATCAGACGCACCGCCCGCAGGAAATCATCGTCGTGGATGACGGCTCAACAGACTGCACGCGGGCGATTGTGCGCAGTTTCGGCGGCGTGATGTTGTTTGAACAATCGCACGAGGGGAGTGGCGCGGCGCGGAACCGGGGGGCTGCGGTCGCGGTGGGCGACATTCTCTGCTTCCTTGATGCGGATATGCACTTTGCCCGCGACTTTGTTGCCCGTCTCATCGCACCGATTGCGGCGGGGGAGGAGCTAGGTACCTTCCATGCGACGGAGTACGTCGCGAACCCGCAGGAGCGGTGGGCACGCCTCTGGAATCTCAACCAGCGCCTGCCGATTACCCACAAACTCGCCGATGAGTATCCCGAGCGGCAGGCAGTCTTCCGTGCCGTCCGCCGTGATGCCTTTCTCGCAGCGGGTGGCTTTATCGCCGGTGGTTACGACGACGATCTCTCGCTTGCCGAACGGCTCGGTACATTGGCCGTTGCTGCCCCCGGCGCGGTCTGTTATCACACGAATCCGGCTCGGTTGGGGGAAATCTACGGCCAGGCCCGCTGGATCGGCGCGAGTATGGCCGTGCCGCAGACGACACGGGAGTTTTGGCGCTACTGCCCGCTCAATCCACGCGGCAAGGATTGGCGCGCGCTCACCCGGCCCGGCGAACGCGCACTGCCCCTCTTTCGCCTCGTCTATGGCGCGGGTATTTGCGCCGGTATGCTCCGCGCCCGCCGTGGCCGCAAGGCGAAATAGGATGCACCACGCTCGGTCAATCCCCGCCCCGTATCCCGCTATGGTAGGTCGGGGTACGGTTGCCGTCCGTGGGCGCGGATACGGTGGACCAGGTGAGGTGCTGAATGGCACGCTCCAATTCGGCGATGCGCCGTTCGAGCGCGGCCGTATGGTCGTGTTGTGCGCGGTGCCAGTGCGCTGGCGGCAGCGCTCGAACGATCCGGTCGAGATGCCCGACCGCCTGATCGAGTGAGGCAATGCGCCCATCGTCATCCGGTGGCGCGGACGTGGACGAGAGTGTCTGCACCGCCTCCACGAGAGACGCCACCGAGCGTTCTAATGCGGCGATGCGTTCCTCATCATAGGCCGCGTGACCGTTCGGAGCGTACGCCGGCATCGCCATCGCGGGGGTGGGATCCGGTTCGCCATGTGGCTCCGCCATGCCCGGTGGTGGACCAAGGCGTTGCATGGTGGTCGCGGGCGGCAGCGATTCCGTGCGCTGTTCGGTTGCCAATTCCAGCGCCGGTGCCTGGCCTGCTGCGCGTTCCTCGTTCGGTTCGAGCGCGCGTTGGTGCGCCATCTGTCGCTTCAGGCTGTACCGCGGCAGCAGAAAACTGACGAGTACGGCAAGGACCGTTCCATAGGTCAGCAGTTTGAAGACATCACTCACCGCATCCGTCCCGGAGAGGAGGGAGAGGTTGGTGGGCGGGCGGGCGCCGGATGCGGTGGCAGCCTGGACGAGACCCGAGGCATGGATCGTCGCCCGCTGCACGAGGATCGTCGTCACGACCGCAGTGCCGATCGAAGAGAATATCTGCGCGGAGGCATTGTAGAGCGAGTTTGCTTTTGGCAGGGCGCGGCCAGTGATCGCGCCGATGGCGACGGTCTGGAGTGGCAGATTCGACCAACCGAAGCCGACGCCGCGCAGGAAGAGGATCGGCACGAAGAAGCGCACGCCACTGTCTGGCTTGACCGCGATCAACAGGAACGTCGCCCCGGCGAGGATCGCGAGGCCCGTCCCCGCAAGATAGCGCGGACCAATTCGGTCATAGAGGCGGCTGCCTGTCTGGATGCCGATAATCGAGCCGATTCCTTGCGCCATCAGCACCAGGCCGGTATACACTGCGGTGTTGCCCTGGAACTGCTGCAAGAAGATCGGAATGAGCAGGAAGCTGCCGAAGACGATCCCGCGTACGACCCACGTCACGACCGACGCGATGCCGAAATCTCGCGTCGCGAAGAGGCGCAGATCGAGCACCGGGTCTTTGACTACATAGAGTTCAAGCACCGCGAAGATGGCGAGCATGGCAATACCCGCCCCGAGCAGAACCCAGACGAGCCAGTACCCCCAGCCGTTGATGACGCCGTTCGGGTTCGCAGCGGTGATCGAGCCACTTCTGGTCTGGCTGACAACGACGAAGGCATACACGACAAGCACGACGCCGACAATCGAAAGGAACAAGCCGCTGTAATCGAAGCGGGCAGGCACCGTGCCAGGAGTCTCCTTCTTGTCCGGCCGGACGATCCGCGCGAGCAGGAAGAGGGTGATAATGCCGATGGGAACATTGATGAAGAAGACCCCCGGCCATTTGATGCTGCTATCGGTAATCAGGCCGCCGACGGTCGGGCCGAGCGCGGGGGCGAAGAGGATCGGGATGGCGATCACAGCGGAACTCGCCGCCCGCTCCTCGGGCGGGAAGGCACCGAAGGCGATGCTTGCGCCGAGCGGAAAAAGCATCCCGCCGCCGATTCCTTGAATGAGCCGGAAGACGATCAGAAGCGTCAATCCCGCGCTGCCACTCGCGAGATGCGGTGATAGCCCGCACAACAGACTGCCGATCGTGAAGAGGGAGAGCGCGAGCATGAAGACGCGTTTAATCCCGAATCGGTTGCCGAAATAACCCGCTACCGGGATCACCGCCGCCTGAGCGAGAATATATCCCGTGACGATCCACTGAACACTATTGATGTTCGTCTTGAAATCCCGCTCCATTGAGACGAGCGCGACATTGACGATCGTCGAATCCAGCACGGCCATGAAGAGCGCGAGCGCGGCGGTCAAAGCGACGGCATATTTATATTGAATCTTCAACAGGGCTGAGTCCTTTCATTCGGTTCGGGATTCTCGCGGATGCGCCACGCACGCTCAAAGAGAGCAAAAAGCAGATCATCTCTATTCATAAAAGTGCTACGTTAAAACCCGGTTGGATATTCCAGCAACGTGGCGGGTATGATAGGCGGTAGGGAAGGAGGTCAGCGGTGTATCGCTCGGAGAACTATCCCGTGGATACGGTGGCGGTCGCGGCGTTCGTAGCCAGTCAGCGGCATGGATATCTGATCGCGACGCCGCCCGGCGGCCATCCGCAGGTGAGTATCCTGCCCTTTGTGAAAACGGGCGACGAGATTGAACTGCATTGCGTCCAGGACGACCCGACGTTCGCCGCTGTGCGGGCGAATCCGCGCGTCACATTTTTTGTCTCCGACTTTCTCGCCGCATCGCGCCATGAGTGGGTGGATCCGCGGGATGCCGCCCGCGCCACGCTCAACTTCCGTGCGGTCTCGTTCCTGTGCGAGGCGACGACCTCCACCGACCCGGCACACGTCGCTGCCGCGCTCGCCCGATTGCTCGCGGCCTATGAGCCGGACGCGACGTATGAACCGATTGTGGACGGTGACTTCTATGGTCCGCGCATCCGACGGCTGGCGACGATCCGCCTGCGCATCGTGGAAACCGACGCCAAGTTCAAGGTTGGCCCCGCCGCGCCGGTGGACGTGAAACGGCGTGTCGTCGCCGGTCTGCGGTCGCGTGGCGAACCGGGCGACGGCCGCGCCGCTGACGTAATCGCGGCGACATTGCCCGAAGAATAATTGTCTATCTCCCCTCTCCATCGCCGTCGTGCTCTTGCATTATCGAAGCGTCGCGGCGATGGGGAGGGGCGGGGGTGAGGAAAAACGATGACCGTACCATCGCAGACCGGTGCGCCGCTCTCCGCCGATGTGCTCGCCCGGCGCGCGGCACTGCCGGTGAAGTTCGCACCGGTTACGCTGGTGGGATCGTGTGTCCGGCTCGAGCCGCTCGACATCGAGCGCGACGTGGAAGCGCTTTACGCCGTATCGAATGGGCAACCCGCGCGGCTCGGTGACCGCGAGATTCCGGCATATGACGCGGACGCGCTGGTCTGGCGATACATGCCGGTCGGGCCATTCGCGGACGTGGACGCGATGCGCGCGGCGCTGCGGGCGCAGGTAGACGCCCCGAATGGCCTCTGCCTCTGTGTTTTCAATCAACCGACCGGGCGGCAAGTCGGCGCGGTCAATTTCATGACGAATATGCCGGAACACCTCAAGGTTGAACTCGGCAGCATCTGGTATAGCCCGCTCGTCCAGCGGACGAAGACGAGCCTGGAGACGACGTACTTGATGCTCGCGCATGCCTTCGCGCGTGGCTATCGGCGCGTCGAGTGGAAATGCGATGCCTTCAACGAACGTTCGCGGCGCTCGGCCCTGCGAATGGGCTTCCAATTCGAGGGCATCCAGCAGGCGCACTACATCGTCAAGGGCCGTAACCGCGATACCGCCTGGTTCCGGATCCTCGACGACGAATGGCCCGCAGTGAAAGCGCGTCTGGACGCATTGCTCAAAGCGTAAGAGCCACGTTCAAACCGCCAAGATGCGAAGAGCGACAGGAAGGGAAGGAAAGAGCAATGCGACGCCTTCTGCCGATTGGCGCTCTTGGCCGTTCGCTTTCCATTCAGCGGTTGCGGCCGCGTTGCCGACGGCGGTCTTGCTTGATTTGCCAAATGCGGCGGCGGATGCCCTGGAATGGGCCATCGCGCGGCGGCAGGTCAATGATCTGACCGCGCCAGTGTGCGTCCTCGTTGCGCGAGTCGGTCGGGCGATAGACAACCGGCACGAAGAAGAGGACGACCGCTACGAGCACCAGTACGGCGGCGGGATTCGGCGCGGTCGTGTGGAGAATGAAGGCGAAGATGGCAACCGCGAGGCTGGCAACCATCCAACCGATCCCTCCCAGCCGCTCCCACATCCGGCTGGGTGAGGCGCGATGGCGTGCCTTATCGAGGTTCCGCCGCGCCCGCGCGACGCGTTCCCGGCCCCGATGCTCCCGTTCCTTGCGTTCGACCAGTTCGAGTATCTCTCGCTCATAACGACGTGTCATGGTCGTACTCCGCTTACGAAGCCCGATTATCCCTCGTCGGTGGCGAATGCTGCGGAGAAGAAAGCCGAATTACCTGCCGCAGTTTCCGTCCCTGTGATGCTGACACCCCGATTGTACCGTACCTGTTCCCTCCCGACAATGCTTTTGCCCCAATGACTCGCTCATATTCGCACATCGCTTGTACGTACATATCAGCCGCCCGCAGCCCGCTGCTTGACATGAAACCGCCGATTCGATAGCGTAGCAGGGCGTGGTAAACAGCAAAACCAGACGATGTATGGATCTCGAAGCGGTGAAGCGAACAATTCTTCGTCCGCGTGGATACCCGGGTTGCGTTGCAGGCCGTGGTCATAGGACATCGTGGTGGGTTCGCGATCGTTGCGGATGCAGAAGGAGGCTGGCAAATGTGGTATGCGGGGAAACCGGCGCAGCGTGGGCCGCTTGGCGGGTTGATCGTCTCCCTGTTCCTCTTGCCGATGGCGCTCGCCGCCTGCGGCGGGAGCGCCGCAACGGACACCCCGAAACCGCAAGCGACGACTGCGCCAACCGCCGCGGCATCCACGAGTGCGCCAGCCACAGCGGCACCACCCCTCGCCGCGAATGCTGCAAGCGTTGCCGCCCCGACTGGCACGGCTGCGGCATCCTCCGCGACAAGTGGCACGGCAGCTCCGCAGGCGAGCGGCGCGGGCTTCGGCACGCCGCTAACGACGAAGCGCGGTGAGGGCGGCACACTCCATCTGCTCTGGTGGCAGGCCCCGACGATCCTGAATATCCACACGTCAAATGGGACGAAGGATCAAGATGCTGCCTCCATCGTCACTGAACCATTGGCACGTATCGGTTCGGGGGCGACCATCCCCAATATCCCGATCCTCGCCAAAGAGATTCCCTCCGCGCAAAATGGCGAGATCTCCGCCGATTACACGACAGTGACGTGGAAACTGAAAGACGGTGTCACATGGTCGGACGGTCAGCCGTTCACCGCTGATGACGTCGTCTACACCTGGCAGTGGATCACGAAGCCAGAAAATGGTTCGACCTCAACGGCGCTGTACTCGGACATCGCCACGGTCGAGGCGATGGACAAGACGACGGTAAAGATCACTTTCAAGGCTCCTGCCGCTGCGTGGTTCATCCCATTTGTCGGCGATGGCGGGGAGATCATCCCGAAGCATGTCCTGGAGACATGCCCGGACACGAAGAATTGCCCATTCAATACCAGCCCGATCGGCACCGGCCCCTATGTCGTTACCGATTTCAAGCCCGGCGACACGGTGTTGTACAAGGCGAACGACAAGTTTCGCGAGCCGAACGCGCCGTACTTCGCCACCGTCGAGATGAAAGGCGGCGGCGACGCGGTCACGGCGGCAAAGGCGGTCCAGACCGGCCAGGCGGATTTTGCCTGGAATCTGACCGTCACACCGGAAGTGATTAAGCAGCTGCAAGACGCGGGCAAGACGGTCGCGACACCGACCGGCTTCTACGTCGAGCAACTTGAATTGAACATGGCCGATCCACGCAACGAAGTGGACGGTGAACTCTCCAGTGCGAAGTCGAAGAATCCGTATTTCTCCGATCCACTCGTCCGGCAGGCATTCGCGTATGTCGTGGATCGTGAGTCCATTGCCAAGAATCTCTGGGGGCCTGGCGGTGTCGCCGGAAATACGCTGATCCCCATCGTACGTGGCGACAAAGGCCCGGCGTGGAGTTATGACCTGAAGAAAGCGGGCGACCTGCTCGATCAGGCGGGGTGGAAGAAGGGGGCGGACGGTATCCGCGAGAAGAACGGCGTCAAAATGAACATGACGGCGCGCTCGTCCGTCGTCCCACAGCGCGACAAGGAACTGCAGGTCATCAAAGAGAGCCTGAAGCAACTCGGCATCAACCTCGATATCAAGTCCGTGGATGCTTCCGTCTTCTTCGGGCGGCCTGATAACCCGGATTCAGCCGTTCGTTTCACGGTGGACATCAACATGCTCGCGACCGGTTCGTCTAAGCCCGATCCACAGGCCACCTTCGAGGGCTTCACGAGTGCGCAACTGCCATCGAAAGCGAACAACTGGGGACTCGCGAATATCAACCGCTGGTCGGACCCAAAGTACGATCAGATGTACGACCAGTACAAGCGAGAACTCGATCCGGAGAAGCGCAAAGCGACGGCGATTCAGCTCGATAACTATATCCTCGCCGCCGGGATTCGCGTGCCGATGATTATTCGCAACGATGTCTACGCGACGCGCCCGGACCTCATCAATGTTGAGTATTCGCCCTTCTCGTCCGAGGCGTGGAATATCGGCCATTGGACGCTGAAGAAGTAAGTGAACCTCACCCCCGACCCCCTCGCCATTGTGATGGAGAGGGGGTCGGGGGGTGAGGTTGTACACCTGCGCGAATTGTTAAAAGGATGTATACTCACCCGCAGTTAACCCATATGTCGTTCAAATCAAGGGAGGAGAGAGGATGCGCGCCAAGTTTCGCTCACCTGTACCACGGCCCCTCGGTTTGCTTGCGGTACTCTGTATGGCATTGCCACTTGCGCTCGCCGCCTGCGGTGGTACCACGACAGCCACGAACACACCCGCGGGGAAGGCTACAACAGGTAGCGCCCCAACGAGTGCCAGCAGCGCGGCAACGACCGCACCGACGACGGCGAGCAGCGCGAATACGGCCGCCACGCAACCCCCGGCGAGTGGCTCCGCCGTCAGTAGCGCATCCGGTAGCGCGACGAGTGCCACGAAACCGGCCGGTACCGCCAATCCTGTCACGAATCTGACCCTCCCCGCCGATTCCAAGCGCGGAGCGGGCGGCACCCTGCGTTTGCTCTGGTGGCAGGCACCGACCGTCCTCAATTCGCAGATCGCCCAGGGGACGAAGGATTATGACGCCTCCCGGCTCGTCGAGGAGCCACTCGCCACGCTGACGAATTCCGCGGTTACGCCTGATGTCCCGGTGCTGGCGAAGGAGATACCCTCCACCGCTAACGGCGAACTGGCGGCGGATGGCACGAGCGTGACCTGGAAGCTGAAGAGCGGCGTCGTCTGGTCGGACGGCCAGCCCTTCACGGCGGACGACGTCGTCTTCACCTGGAAATGGGAGATGGACCCAAAGAACGGCGGTACGAACGTCACGCACTACGATTTGATCAAGGATGCCACCGCCATTGATCCGACGACCGTCAAGATCACCTTCAATGCCCCGACACCTGTCTGGTATCTGCCGTTCGTTGGCAGTGAGGGCGCGGTTCTGCCGCAACATATTCTGAAGGATTGCCCGATCGTCGCGCAATGCGCGTACAATCAGAAGCCGATCGGCACCGGCCCATTCGTCGTCACCGATTTCGCCCCCGGTGACCATGTATCGTACGTCGCGAATGACAAATTTCGCGAGCCGAACGCTCCCTGGTATGCCAAAGTTGACCTGAAGGGTGGCGGCGATGCGGTGACGGCGGTGAAGGCCGTGTAGACCGGGCAGGAAGACTACGCCTGGAACCCGCAGGTCGAGCCGTCAATCCTCAAGCAGTTCCAGGACAGCGGCAACACGCTCGAAGTCATCAAGGGCGCGAGCGTCGAGAAGATCTACGTCAACTTCGCTGACCCCAGCAAAGAGGTGAATGGCGAGAAGAGCAGCCCGCAGAGTAAAAGCCCCTTCTGGCAGGACAAGAACGTCCGCCAGGCGCTCGCCCTCGCCATTGATCGTAAGGCGATGGCAGAGAATCTCTATGGCGCGGGTGGCAGCGCGACGAATACGGTCATCCCTACGATCTGGGAGGGGCTGCCCTGGCAATACGATCCGAAGCAAGCGAACGCATTGCTCGACGCCGCCGGCTGGAAGATGGGCAGTGACGGTATCCGAGCGAAAGATGGGGTCTCGTTCTCGATCACTTTCCGCACTTCAGTGAACGCGGTGCGCGATAAGGAATCGCAACTCATCAAAAACAATCTCAAGGCAATCGGCATCAATGTGGACCTGCGCCCCGTGGACGCCGGCGTCTTCTTCGGCCTCCCCGATAACCCGGACAACCTCGCACGCTTCGAGACGAACCTCGAAATGTACACGAACGGTGCCTCGTTCCCGGACGTTCAATCGCTCCAGGCGACCTATACCTCCGACCAAATCGCCCAGAAGTCGAATGGTTGGAAAGGGACGCAGGTAATGCGCTGGACGAACCCCGAGTATGACCAGACGATTAAGGAGATGACGACAACGCTCGATCCGGCGAAGCGCCTCGAGCTGTTCAAGAAAGCGGACTCGATCCTGATGGGAGACTATGCGGTTATTCCTCTCGTGGCGCGGGCCGGGCTGGCGTGCTACACGAAGGGGCTGACGGGCGTCAATCTCACCTCCTGGGATTCCGACCTCTGGAACACCGCCCACTGGGCGAAGCCGTAAGCGGATGAACCGATCCTCAGCCCCCTCCCTGGGAGGGGGCTTTCTCTTGGGCAATTTCCCCTTCGGCCCGAAATATGCGATAACAAATGCCCGCTGGGTCGGGCGTACGGGCGACTGTATGCACGGCGCGCGGACGGTCTATTTCCGTTATTGGAAGGGCGGACGGTCTATTTCCGTTATTGGAAGGGGTGTGTGCATGCGGGTCCGGTCGGGTCATTGGTTCTTTCGGCCTCTAGGAAAACTCTCCGTGCTCATGATGGCGTTGCCCCTCGTGCTCGCCGCCTGCGGTGGCAGCGCAACGAGCACGCCGAGCACGCAAGCGACGACAACGGGCAATACACCGGCGACCGCCGCGACGGGCGCGGGGGCAGCGACGAAACCCGCGTCGAGCGTGGTTTCCAGCACGTCCGCCGTCGGTAGTACGACGGCATCCAGCACAACCGCAGCCGGCACGGCTGCGTCCGGCACCGGTGTAACAACCGCGGGTACGGGTGCGGACCCGCGTGGCGCGGCGCCGACGAAGCGCGGCGGTGGTGGCACACTCCACGTCCTCTATTGGCAGGCGCCGACCATTTTGAACTTCCACCTCGCCCACGGGACGAAGGACGATGATGCCTCCCGCGTCATCGAGGAGCCGCTCGCGACCCTTTCGATCAATGCGGCGACGCCCGATATCCCGGTGCTGGCGAAGGAGATACCCTCCACCGCTAACGGCGAACTGGCGGCGGATGGCACGAGCGTGACCTGGAAGCTGAAGGATGGCGTCAAGTGGTCCGACGGTACGCCCTTCACCTCCGCCGATGTCAAGGCGACATGGGAATATGTGATGAAGCCGCAGAGTGGCGCGACGGACATCGCCACCTTCGAGCCGATCGCCAGCATTGACACGCCGGACGCGACGACGGTGAAGATTACCTTCAAGGCGCCCACCGCCACCTGGTACTTTCCCTTCGCGGCAGGCGGCAGCGTCGTGTTGCAGAAAGCGCAACTGGACACCTGCACCGATAAGGCGAGCTGCGTGGTGAATACCGCGCCGATTGGCACCGGACCCTTTAAGGTGAAGTCCTTCGTCTCCGGTGATAACGTGCAGTACGTCATCAACGAGAACTATCGCGAACCGAATGCGCCGTTTTTCGACGCGGTGGACTGGAAGGGCGGCGGCGATGCGGGTACGGCGGCGAAGGCTGTGATCGCCGGACAGGCGGATTTCGCCTGGAACCTGCAGGTGGATCCGTCCACGCTCAAGCAACTGACGGATTCGGGCGCGAAATTGAATCTCACGCCCGGCGGTGGTGTGGAGAAGGTGCTGTTCAACATGGCCGATCCGCGCACCGACGTGAACGGCGAGAAGAGTAGCCCACAGAGCAAGAACCCCTTCTGGTCGGATCCAATGGTGCGGCAGGCGGCGACCTATCTCATTGATCGCGCCAGCATCGCCAAGAACCTCTACGGCCCGGCAGGAAACGCGACGTGCAATATTCTGCCGAGCGTCCCGCCCCAGACCGTCTCGAAGAATACCCAGTGCTCCTTCGATGTCGCGAAGGCGAACCAACTTCTTGACCAGGCCGGTTGGGTGAAAGGCTCGGACGGTATCCGTGCCAAGAATGGCGTCAAGTTCGCCATCACCTTCGCCTCGACCGTCAACCCGGTGCGCGAGAAGGAGGAGCAGGTGATGAAGCAGGCCTTCCAGCAGGCCGGTATTCAGATGGACATCCAGAATGCGGATTCCAGCGTCTTCTTTGGCCAGCCGGACAATCCGGATGCGGACGCTCGCTTCCTGCATGACCTCGAGATGTATACCAGCAGCCCGACGGTTCCTGATGCGGGCGACTGGTTCAAGAACTGGACGACCTCGCAGATTGCGCAGAAGTCCAACAACTGGTCGTTGCCTAACTACACGCGCTTCAGCGACCCGCAGTACGATGCGCTCGTGGCGCAGTTGCAGAAGGAACTGAACCCGGAGAAGCGGGCGCAGTTGCAGATTCAGTGCAACGATTACATCGTCAATCACTGGGTCGAGACCCCGATTGTAGATCGCAACTCGGTTGATGGGCGACGCGCCGACCTCATCAATACGAACCCGACCCCATGGGATTACGCCGCCTGGAATATCGCCTTCTGGCAAATCAAGAAGTAGCGGCAGCACCGATCTTCTGCCCCCTCCCGGTCCGGGAGGGGGCTTTTTCTTCTTCCATTCCCCTGGAACGATGTATGATGGCCGCGGCGACAATCGGGGGCAGCAAGTAAGGGGGGCGCGTGGCGCGATGGCGGCGGAATCTGGCAGCGATCTGGGTCGCGCAGATGCTGGCAATCGTCGGCTTCAATACACGCTCGCCGTTCTACGTCTTCTTCCTGCGCGACGATCTCGGCGTCCATTCCGTGCGCGCATTGACGGTCTGGTCCGGCGTCCTGAATTCGGCGGGCGCGCTGACGATGATGATCGCCGCGCCCATCTGGGGCGTCGTCGCAGATCGCTATGGCCGTAAGCCGATGGTCGTTCGTGCGATGGGCTTCGCATTTATCCTCGCGACGCTCTCCTCGTTCGCGCAGCACCCGTGGCATCTCCTCGTTCTCCGCCTGCTCGAAGGTGCGACGATCGGGACGGTCTCGGCATCAATCGCGTTCGTAGCGAGTGAGGTGCCGAAAGAGCGGTTGGGGTTCAGCCTCGGGTTGATGCAGATGGCGGTTTTCTCCGGTGCGTCCATCGGGCCGTTCGTCGGCGGCTATCTCTCCGATGCACTCGGCTACCGGCATACCCTCTGGGTCTCCGGCGCGCTTTTGGGCCTTGGCGGCCTCGTCGCACTGATCTTCGCGCGCGAGGACTTCGTGCCGCGCCCCATGACACAGGCGAAGCCTCCCTCGTTTTTGGCGATGACGCGCGGCCACTTGAGCAATAAGCTGCTGCTCGTCCTGATCGCCGTGCCGATGCTCGAACAGACGGCGAATCAGTCTGTCGCGCCGATTGTGCCGCTCTTCGTGCAGCACCTGATCAGCGCCGGGCAGAACCCGGCCTCGATTACGGGCCTGATGCTCGGCCTCGGCGGGTTGGCGGGTGCGATCTCCGCCATCTTCTTCGGTCGAATGTCCGATCGGGTCAACCCGAAATACATCCTGCTCGCCTGCTTGCTGATCGGCGGCTTTTCGTACGTTCCGCAGGGGCTTGCGCCGACGGTCTTCGTGCTCATCGGCTTCCGGCTGCTTTTCGGACTGACGACGGGCGGTGTTGGACCGACGACGAACGCGCTGATCGCGGAGATCACCCCGCCGGAGGAACGCGGCTCGGTCTTCGGCCTCCTGTCGGCCTCGACCTCAGCGGGCGGGTTGATCGGGCCACTCGGTGCGTCCGTCCTCGCTGCTGTGACGAGCCTGCGCGTCCCTTTCTTCCTTACCGGCATCACGCTGCTGCTTGCCGCACTCTGGGTCTGGCGGGAAGTGCCCCAATCCGTCGCCGATGCTGCTCGCGGCGATGCGCCGTTGCCGTCCCCCACGCCAAGCCCCGCCACGCGGCACTCGTAACGATGACGCGGCCACATTCAGGGGGTGGGGGCGGCTTACCCCTGCGGATGTTTCGCGCGTTGATGCACGAGCGTCGTCATTACCCGGTTCGCCGTCACATCAACGCCGTGGCGT
Organism: Chloroflexia bacterium; assembly: GCA_025928215.1. GTDB lineage: Bacteria > Chloroflexota > Chloroflexia > Thermomicrobiales > JALYUS01 > JALYUS01. Next base: position 20,627 of record JAICJW010000002.1, read on the forward strand.
TCGCCGAGGCGGACGATCGCACCGTTAATCGCATCAATCTCGGTCCGCCGCCCGGCGAGCACGTCTTCGAGCATGGATGAGCGCTCTGTCCTCGTTGCCTCCGCGACCGCCCGCACAAAGTCTACGGGATCGCGCGGCGGTGCCGGAATCCCCTCCGCGCGCATCACACTCGCCGCTTCACCGACGAGCCGGCGTACGAGTGTCGCCATTTCCGGGTCGGTGAACAGGTCCCCATTGGGGAGATTGACAAGCGCGGTGAGCGCATTGATACCAACATTGACGAGCAATTTTTGCCAGACATGCTCGAAAACATGGCGCGTCGTCCGCGTTGGAATGCCCGCCTCGGAAAATGTGGCGGCGATTGTTTCGAGTTCGGCGGGGCGTTGCCCATTTGGCAGGCCGATAATCGTCGGCCCGGTGGAGCGATGCCGCACCGCCGTCGGGCCAAGCGACGTCGCGGCCTGCGCCGTGACACCGAGCGCAATCGTCACTCGCCGACCGAGGACGCGGGTGATTGCTTCGTCGTTGCCGATCCCGTTTTGCAGCGTAAGGATCATCGCCCGCGCCGGGATGCGGCCCGCAAACGGCTTCAAGGCGGCAGCAGTGAACGGCGTCTTGACGAAGAGAAGAAAGAGGTCAGCAGCGAGCGCCTCACTCGCATCGGTCGTCGTCGGCACCCGCACTGAGAGACGGGCACCATCCGATTCTTCGATCGTCAGATCCCGTTTGCGGAGCGCGGCGACGTGTTCGGCACGAACATCCACGAGCGTGACGGCATTGCCGGCACGTTGCAGGAGCGCCCCGAATAGGCTCCCCATCGCGCCCGCGCCGATCACCGTCACTTGCATCGAGGCACACCTTCCCACGGTTGCGGCGCGGGCAGGCGACGGGGCAGCCCGCGTGTCACTTTGGCATCGCTTCATACTTCGTATAGATCGTCCGCGTGATCGGGGCGGCGTTTGCGCCGCCTTCGCCGCCTGCCTCGATCATTACCACTCCGGCTATCTGAGGGTTTTGCGCCGGGAAATACGACGCGAACCACGAGTGTGGATCCCCCGCCTGTTCAGCCGTACCCGTTTTTCCCGCGGCAGGTGGGTTGAACCCGGTAAAGACGCTCGTCGCCGTGCCTGTTGGTGTGGTCGTCACCTGCAGGAGCGCCTGCTGCATCACGGCGATATTGGCCGCTGACGTGGGAATTTTCCCTTTCTGGACGGGGGGGTAATCCTTGAAGACGGTGCCATCCACATTGAGGATGCGCGAGACGAGGCGCGGCTGCCAGATCGTGCCACCATTGGCAATGCTGTTGTAGATGTTCGCCATCTGTAACGGCGTTACGAGCAGATACCCCTGACCAATCGAAAGGTTGATCGCGTCGCCCGTTGACCAGCCGTTGTGTTGGGTCTCGCGCTTCCACTGCGGGTCCGGCACGAGGCCGGGTTGTTCCGCCACTCCCTGAATGCCGGTCAACTGGCCGAGGCCAAATTGCCGGGCATAGGTCGGGAGGATGTTGGGATCGATATCGTCAAGTTTCTTACCGACCGTATAGAAGACGACGTCGCATGATTGAACGAGACCTTCTTTGTACGTGACGGTGTGACGCGTCGGATTCCAGTCCTTGTACACATTCCCGCCGAGATCGAACGATCCGCCACACGGTAGGGTTTGATCGGCGGTGAAGCCGCCTTTTTCAAAACCGGCAGTCATCGTGACGACCTTGAAAATTGAGCCGGACGGATAAGTAGCCTGCGTCGCGCGGAAGAGTTGCGGGCGCTGCTGCTCGTTCGTTAGGTAGGCCAGTTCATCTTTGGTTGGCCCGAGGATGAACACATTGGGATCGAAGGTCGGATGGCTCGCAATCGCCAGCACATTGCCCGTCCCCGGTTCGAGCAGCACAACGCTGCCTACTTTGTCGCCGAGGGCATCTTCAGCCGCCTTCTGAATATCCACATCAATGGTCGTCGCCACGTCCAGGGATTCCGTCTTCGCGCGGGAGGCGATTGTCGAGCGGATTGCGCCCGTGTCGGGGTCAATCACCGCCAGTTTGCCGCCCCGCTTCCCGGCCAGCAGTTCCTCAGCCCAGCCCTCGATCCCCGACTGACCGATCACGTCGCCGGAGCGGTATCCCTTTGGGCCGAGCGTCTTCAGTTGATCGGGGGATATTTCACCGAGATACCCGATCGCATGTGCCGCCAACGTACCATACGGATAGGTGCGTGCCTCCTGCGTATGTACCTCGACGCCGGGAATGGCATTCAGTTGCGCCACCGTGTCGTCAGGGGTGCTGTTCGGGATGTTTTTGACCGGCATGAACCACGTTGGCTGCCCGCTCTGATAGGCTTTCTTGATCGAAGCCTGATCCAACTTCAGGATGGTACTAAGCCGGCTGAGCAGATCGGCCTCGTTGGCGATTTTCCCCGGCACCACGCCGACCTGCTTGATAAGACCTTCGACGGCGAGTGGCCGGCCCTTACGGTCGAGAATGCGGCCGCGAATCGGGTTGTCCGGGAAAAAGCGCACCAAGCCGTTGCCGTCCAATTCGCGGAAGATCAGCGAGGGTGTCCATTCGACGCGCCAGGCCGTGCCCTCATGGGTGAGCGGAATGACATTTTCCTGCGCGATGTTGCCGACCAGCGATGAGGTGAATGCCACTTTGATCCGGTATTGGGATGTGCCGGGTTCCTGACCGACTAATTGCACCTGTACGGCGGAGATGCCCGACTCCGCGAGAATATTTTCGTACCGCTTCTGGAAGGCATCCTGCGTGATGGCTGCCTCAGCACGTGTGGAGATGATTCGGTACATCGTCTGGTAATCGGAGGCGTTCCATGCCTGCACGTAGGTATCGGCGGCAGTCTGCGGATCGCTCAACGTGTTCGGCCCCGTCGGAACCGTCCCGTTCGCCGCGACGGGAATCACGCTGCTCGATGCGGGCGCTGTCGGCGCTCCCGCGCCACCCGTCGCGACACCGGCAGAAGCGACCGTCGCCTTGATCTCCTGGACCGAACTGCCCGATCGCCCGTGGATCGTCCACGCAAGCCAGCCACCACTGCCAATAATGGCAATGACGAGGACGACGATGAGGAATTTGGGCCAGAGCGGTGGGCGCGTACGGGAGGAATAAGGGGAGTAATACCGCACGTCAATCTCCTCGCCTTTTCAGGCATAGCTGGATATTCGTACGGATGCCGCACATGCCGTAGAATTATTGTAAAGTGTACAAACGCTCGCGGGGTCGGTCAAGGGGAATTTCGGGCCGTTTTCCACGTCAATCGTGCCTGCCGAATTTGTGGTATCGTTTCAGGGGGCAGGATTCCCCACAGGGGGCATGGTAACATGACAAATGGGCGAAATGCACACACCGATAATTTCTGACACATCGAAACACCCGGCGAACCTCCTCATCGCCTCAACCAGTCCACTGAGCGGTAAAAGCGCGTTCGCGGTTGGCATTGGGCGCGCGCTACAAGGGCAGGGGTATGCGGTCGGTTACTGTCAACCGTTCCTGCTCGCTCATGACTATGACCAGTTGGCACCCGATCATGTCGGATTCATCCGCGAAGCATTGCGCCTGCGGGGCGAGAATGACGCGCGCATCGCTCCCGTGCATCTCTCCGCCGCTGATCTCGCGGATGCCTTGCGTGATTCCCGTGTGGCCACAAGCGATTTTCAAGGCGAAGTCGTGCGTGCCTTCGGGACGCTCGCATGCGACAAGGATGTCATGCTGATCGAAGGGCCGGATACGCGCGATGAGGGAAGCGTCCTCGGCTTGACCGCTGCGGACCAGGCATTGTTGCTCAATGCGCAGGTGCTCGTCGTCGTGCGCGGGCATGAATCGGCGTTGCTCGACCGGGTAATCGCATTCAAGCGGGAACTTGGCGACCGCCTTCTCGGTGTCGTACTCAATGTCATCCCGCGCGCCAGCCTCTCCTATTTCACCACGACGCTCGTACCGGCGCTCGAGCGCATGGGCGTGATGGTGCTCGGTGTGCTGCCGGAGGACCGGACCCTCCGCTCCGTGAGCGCCGGTCAAGTCGCCAGTTATCTGGATGGCCGGATACTCTGCGCGGAAGAGCAGTCAGGCGCGCTGATCGAGCATGTCGTCGTCGGCGCGATGTCGGTAGAGACGGCGATTGATCATCTCAAGCGCCGCGAGCGGACCGCGCTCGTGACGGGTGGGGATCGCACCGATCTTCTCACCGCCGCCCTCGCGATGCCTGACGTTGTCGAAACGATGGCGGCGTTTATTCTGACCGGTGATCTCTATCCATCGCCGCGCATCCTCTCCGTCGCGGCAACAAAAGGCATACCGGTTGTCCTCGTTCGGCATGACACGCGCACCTCGACCGACCTTCTCGACAAGGTGTTTGGCCGGGTGCGGTTCGCGCAAGCACGCAAGATTGATCGCTTCAGCGCTTTGCTCGCGGAGCGGTTCGATTTCGTGCGTTTAGCGCAGGCCCTCGGCCTCGACTAAGGCTTCGTTGCCGCTCTCCAGAGGGTCGTGCCGCCAGATCTCAGGTCAGCCAGCCGCGCTGTCGGAGGGTTTCACTGCCCAGCAAGCCGAGCAATACTTCCTTGGTCTCCGGGTGATACTCGAACCGGTTGCGCTCGAAGTATTGCACCTGATAGGTCTTCCCGTCCGTCGCGCTCTTCTCGTCGAATGGCTCGCACAGTGGCAACCCGTAGATCGGCAATCCACCGTGTGCGTCCCAATACGTTTTGAATGTGCCGCTGAGTGTGTGGCCGACCTCCGGGAAGAACCGCAGCGCCGCGGTATCATCCACATGTGGGACTTTCGCGAACGCCTTTTCACCGTCCCGACCTTGCACGCTCAAGACACCAAGGCGACCGAGTTCGACCGCATAGGGCGTCCCTGCCTTCTCCGGATGCGCCTCGAAGCGGGCGCGCTCGAAGTATTGGACGTTGTACGTCTTCTTGTCGTCCGGATTCGTGTCGTTGAATGCTTCCGTAATCGGGTAGCCAAATTGGGCGAGGCCGCCGTTCGCATCCCAGTACGCGAGGAAGTTCGGGCCAACATTGTGCTTCGTCTCGCTGAAGAATTTCACCCCGGTCTCAGTTGATGCCGATACGGGATCGGACGGATTGACCTGCACACTGACTTGCTGGGCATCGTCGCTGTCGAGCGGGCCGCCGCCATCCTGCACGACCGAGACGACGAAGCGGCTGCGCTGGACGACGGCAGCGCGTATCGCGACGGTGATCGTCACGGATTCGCCGGGTTGCAGCGTTCGCCCGATTCCCCAGCGGTAGGGGGGATCGCTGCTCGCAAGCAGTTCTGGCCCCATCGTGACCCGGACGCCGCCCTTCGTACCCGCGAAACCACGTTTCGCGTAGGTATCGCCCTCGGTATAGACGAACGAGGGCGGTGGATCTTGCGCCGTGATCGGTGCGGAGCCGGTGTTCTTAAGGGTAACACGCGCGGTAAGCAAGTCACGGGTATACACGCTGGTATCGCCCCACGTCACCGCACTCAGTGTGGCGTCAATCTGATTGCCCGGTGTGGTTGTCACCTTGACGGCATCCGGCGGGTTCGCCGCGACGGGATCAGCGGCCGGATCGCCCGTCCAGAGCGGCAACCCCTTCAATTCGCGACGAATATTGTCCAGATGTGGGTAGAATCCGTCACCGGGACAACTCGTATTGAGCACGCCGCGATGACCGCTGATATTCATCACATTGTCGCGATCAATGAAGAAACCTTTGCCGATCGGGTCAAGGTCATTCGCCTTCGCGCGGATGAGCGCGACGAGCGACGAGCGCACGGCATCGGGAACCGTATGATCGGTGTAGTTGCCGAGGATGGCGATGCCGATACTGCCCCAGTTGTATTGCAACGCGTGCCCGCCGACCACGCGGTCGCCCCCGAACCGGCCCTCATAGATCGTCCCCTGCTGGTCTATCAGAAAATTGTAGCCGATGTCTCCCCAGCCCCGGGAGACGGCATGATACTGGTAGATCGCCCGCAGCGTGGCGCGTGGATCGGTTTCGGGATCGCGCGTCACGGTATGATGAACGATGACTTTCTTGATTGCCCGATATTCCGGCGGCCAGATCTCCTTGTTGTCTTTGTCGAAGCGAAGTTTTTCATTGGCCGACCACCCCGCACGAGGGACGATGGTGATGCCATTGACGGATTGTGCGCGGAATATCGCATCGTCCGATGCGGTGAGCGTATTCACCGCCGTGAGTCGAATTAGGTCGAGCGATGAAACGGCGCCCGTGCCGCCCTGGACGGCGGCAGAATACTGCACGAAGCGCGCCGGAGAACCGATGATGAGGTTGCCGAATGTCGCGGCTTCACGCAGATCGCGCGCGTGGGAATCGGCATGAAGATGTTGCCAGTCACCCCATGCGACACCATCCACACTCGTGCGGACTGCCAAATCCAGCGCCACGGCGGATGGAAGCGTGGCATTCCACTGGGATTCGAGGGCATTAAAGGGGAAATCAGATTGAAGGATCGGTGAGAGGTACGGCGTGGTATCGAGCGCAATTGCGCGTTGCTCCCAGGTGAAGCGCGACGCAATCGGCTCGGCATTCACCGCGCGCGGTACCGCATAGAGCGTCGAACCTGTTACAAGAATCAGCATACGGCTTCCGGCTTGCAGCACCGCACGCCGGGTAAACTGCCGCTCGAACCCCATACTCCCCCCTGCCTGATCGAGACGAATTCCGCTCCTCCCGCACCAGTGTCGTACGTACACACCGTACACGAACCTGATACTTACGTCAAGTTTGTGCTTGCCGCCGCAGCGATAAACGGCTAGGATGCCGACGAACCTTGAGGAGTTGCCGTGGTTGATCGATTGATTGTCCGTCGTCGGGATGAGTGGGCGCGGCTTGAAGCGCTGCTGACGTCGCGTGCCGGTGCGCGCAGCGCGGAGCACACCGAGGAACTCGGATGGCGGTATCGCGAAGCGAGCGCCGACCTCGCGCTTGCCCGCCGCGAATGGCCGACCGATCCGGTTACACGCTACTTGAACAATCTCGTCGAGCGGGCACACCGCCGTCTTTACCGGCGGCGCCATGATACGCCGCAGGCGGTGTGGGAATTTTACCGCGACACCTTCCCGCGCCTGTTCCGGGCGACGTTTCGCTATACGCTGGCGGCCTTTGTCACGGTGTTGGTCGGGTTCGTGATGGCCTATATCGCGACCTTCGTCCGGCCGTCATTGGCGGAGTCGTTCGTGCCAGGCGGGAGTGGGGTGATCGAGACGATCAAACAGGGGCGGACGTGGTTCGATACGCCACCTGCCGAGCGGCCGTTCGTGTCGTCGTTCATTATGACGAACAACATTCGCGTCACGCTCCTGTGCTTTGCGGGCGGCGTCTTGTTCGGCATCCCGACCGTCCTGGTCTTGCTTCAGAATGGATTACAGATCGGTTCGATTGCCGGTTTGACGCAGGTCTACGGTATTCATGGCGCCCTCTGGTCGTTCGTTGCGGCGCATGGCTTTCTGGAACTCTCGGTCATTTTCATCAGTGGAGGGGCGGGGTTGCGCGTGGCGCACGGTATCATTCAGCCGGGTTTGCGCTCGCGCCGCGAATCTATCGCGCGCGCCGGACGAAGCGCGACGCTGATCGCGTGCGGATGCGTTCCGCTGCTGATTGTCGCCGGCACATTGGAGGGGTTCGTCTCCCCTTCGGCCTTGCCCGGTGGCCTGAAATTGCTCATCGGGCTGACAACCGGCGTGGTGCTGTATACCTATCTTCTGCTGGGTGGCCGTGGGGCGGATGATCGAAGTGGATACGTGGAGTAGCGCGGAAGCGCGGAAGGAGCGTGACATGAACGAGCGAACCGTGGAGCAGCGCCTTGCGGATTTAGGCCATCAACTGCCGCCGGTCTCGCCGCCCGTTGGCTCGTACGTTAAAGGGGTCGTCGTCGGGAACATGCTCTATCTCTCCGGCAATGGACCCGATCAACCCGGATATATTTCTCCGAAAGGAAAAGTCGGTGCGACGGTCACGATTGAGCAGGCAGAGGAAGCGGCGCGCTACGTCGGGCTGAACCTGCTCGCGGCCGCGAAGGATACGCTCGGCACGCTCGAACGGATTCGGCGCGTCGTCAAAGTGCTGGGGATGGTCAATAGTGCGCCCGACTTCGGGCAGCAGCCGCGGGTCATCAATGGATGCTCGGATCTGTTTCTTGCGGTCTTCGGTGAGGCGGGGCGGCACGCACGCTCGGCGGTCGGGATGGGCGCGTTACCCAATGGGATCCCGGTCGAGATCGAAGCGATCCTTGAGGTCGAATAGCGGTATCCGTCAACCGCAGATATCCCATCAGAGGCTGATGGTGAATCCTTGCGTTTGGAGTGCCTCTTTGGGGAGGTTTCCTTTGTCCACGCCATTGACGTTATAGGTCACGTTGTCCGGCTTACCGCAATAGATCGTGACGGTCTGCCGTGCATCAATCTCGCGGGTTTCTCCGGGGTTGATGTACCCGACCGTCTTGGCGTTCTTGTCTCCATCGGCATAGATCTCGACCCACGCTTTGACGCTCGAGGTAATAATCACCTTGAGGCTCGTCGCGGGGAGCGCGGATGCGGTCGCTGCCGTACCCGTCGTCGGTTGACGTGTGCCAGCGGCGGCGGTGGTTGTTCCGGTGGTGGCGATCGTCGTGCCCGTTACCGTACCCGACGCAGCTGCCGTACCCGACACAGTGGCAATGCGGATCGTATTCGTGTCGGTGGCCGCGGTTGGCGAGATCGCTGGCGTGCTCATGAGCGCGGAAGCGGCGGAGATCGCGGTCGGTGTGGCGGCGACCGTTGGGACGTCAATGATCGGCTTTTTCGGTGGCGTCTGCACGAGCAGGCTGTATCCCCACGCGGCCACAACGCTGAGGATGCCGATTACAAAGACGATCACGACGAAGTTCGGGGAGAAAGGACCGGAGGTATTGACTGGCCGCCCAACGGGTTGCGGGCGATAGACAACCTCCGGCTCGCCGCGCGCTTCATTGAACAACCGGACCATTTCCTGCGGATTGAGTTGCAACCAGTTGGCGTAGTTATAGACAAACCCACGGGCATAAATTCCCGTGGGTAACAGATGAAATTCGCCGGATTCGAGCGCGGATAGATGCCGGGCCAGGATCCGGGTCTGCCGCTCGGCGTCCTGAAGACTCCGGCCGAGACCGAGGCGCGCATCGCGCAAAATCGCCCCGAACGTCGTCGGCTGAATCGGGCCCCCGTGCTCCCACGGGCTTTGCATCACTGACCTTGAGTCCTTCCCGAACCGCACACACGCCACAGCGCGCGCAATCCGCGTATTCTCCCCCTCAAGCACCATTCATATGATGCGACCGCAGTATACGCACGACTGCCGTATTTGTCACGCGCCCGGCGACTGCTATCCCGCGCCGGGTCGTCGTTTCGTGCCGTGGCGTTTCTCGTCGTCGTGCATTTCCTCAAGCAATGCGTCCGCCAGCGGAGTACCCGCGATGTGTGGGGATACGGCGGCTTTCGCCAGCCACCATTGGTCATTGGCTGCCCACCATGTACCGATGCACGAGAGGCAGGCCAAATCGTTCGGCCCGACGAGTTGCGGCGTTGGGAAGGCAAAGCGGTTTCTGCACCAGCCACGGTCGCCACTCTCCGCTGTCTGGAAATCGCGGCAATTAGCGCACCGCTTCCCGCGATTGCGCTGCCGCTCGGCGGCGTACCACTCTGCCTCCAGCGGCTGCGGTTGCCCACCGCGTGGCGTCGGTGGTGCTCCCGGCGCGTCATTGGAGCGCGGCGGCAGCGTGCTCTCGGCCTGGCGCGGCGGCAATGGCTGCTCGTATTCACGTGATGGCGGCGTTCGCGCGCCGGGAGGCGGTGTGCGGTACGACGATGCGATCCGTTGCTCGTCATAGCCCGGATCCGACATGACCGGGATATTGGTCGTTATCGCCGTATGGGGCGCTTGCTGCACGATCGGTGGTGACGATGGTGGCGTGTCGGCGAGCCGGGGGCGGCCAACCCCCTCATCGCCGACGACCGCCACGCGCGGGGAGCGGCGGTCATCGCGCCGTTCGCCGATTGATCCTGCCGTCGCGTCTGGCGCGGCGACCGTCTCCAATCGCCGTGGGGGCACCGTGTCGCCGGACTGTTGCGCGATCTGTCGGCGCTCCAGCGCCCGACGATGCGCCTCGCCGACATTCGATGTTCGCGAGCGTGCTACCGGCATCTGTGGCTCCTCAGTGATTGTCCGGGGTTGCTCAACGCCGACGATAATATCATCGGGGCGCATTCCCTGATAGCCGGAGCGCTGCCGCGCCGGGTCCGGCGCGGGCCGGTTTTGCCCCGGCAGGAGATCGTTTGCGCCTGCGGCCGCTTCATAGTAATCCCGATCCCAACCGATGCGACAGGCAAGTTCCTGCCGCCGAACGAGCGCAATCCCGACGATCTCCTGACAGCGTTGGTTGCGACACCAGCCGGACTCGCCGATGTCACTTTGCTCGAAGAACCGGCAGGAACCGCACTCGCGTCTCGTCACGTAATACCCACTTTCCGTCCGCCCTGTCCGATCGTAGTCTATCACAGCCCGGAGCGAGAATCATGCCTCGTATGGCTCCTATCATACAATACGTACTAGCGTACGTACGACCCCTCAGCCCAATCTGTAGGCGGTAACATTGTGTGCGGGGATCGGCACCGCGTGTTCAGAGCTTTCGCCCACCTGCACGCAAAGTGCCCGTTCGCCGTCGCTGAGCGCGGCAATAGATGGTGGGCTCAGTACGGTGCATGCCAATCCGTAGTGTCCCGGATCGCGCTTTTGCGTGGGCACGTTCTCGTGCGGACGCAGATCCGATTCGATCTCCCGCAGGGCATCGCCGTGTGGAATGATCGTGATCGTCTGTGTGAAGCGGTCGAGCATCGCTTGTGCGCCATGAAGATGCTGGAACGGTGCAACGGCGCGCGCACCGGACAGGGCGTCGCCAATGCCGTCGAGTACGACGATGCCCGCTCCCATGCCGCGCCGGGATTCAGACTCGTGCGGACGATCGAGCAGTGCCCACGCGACGGGTTCCGATACGCTGCCAATGATGAGCGTGCCGGGGAATGACCGCGAGATGGGCGTGAGGTGCGCGACTTCAGCGATATGCGCGACAACGACGCTCGCTGTCCGCAACGACGGCGGAATCCCATCATCGGTAACCGCACCATCGAGCAGCGCCGGTTCGATATGAAGTGGTGGGAGATCGCCTGATTCGTCCGCAAAGGCGTATCCACATTGCGCGACCGCCGATGTGACGATGATCGCGCGTTCGCTGATGGCGCGCACCGTGCCCCCGTAGCGCGCCCGAATCTCGTGTTCGGCGGTTTTGTTCTCGATGGCGAGTGCCCCACTATCCGGGAGACCACGCGCGATACCGCTGAAAGGCGCCGCAACCTTCCGAGTCCGGAAACCGATCCGTCGCTCGCCGAGAGAGGCACCCGCCGTATAATCCATGCCCTCGCACCGCGCAATCGCGTCCTTGGTTTCTTCCGCCGAAAGCCGGAGCATCGTGGCATAGGCGATGATCGTCGAGAAATCAGGCCTGGCAGCGATGACATCACCGGCGGCAACCGTTTCACCTACTTCGACCCGGACAGTATCGCGCTCGCCGAGGGCATATCGCACATCCATTGTGTCGCAGTACATTGTTTAGCCTCTCATGCTATGCATCGTTCAGTGCATCCCGTCCGGTCGCGGCCGGTCTGAGCCGTCCGCTTACATTCGGCCGCGACGCATGTGCAGTGACGGCGGCGAGGGGGCGACGACGCGTATCCATCAGCACGCCGCCCGCGCCGCCATCAAGGGCGATCCGTGTTCCCCCGGTCCCGTGGCCCGTCAGACTGAGCGTTGCCGCCCCCTCGCAGACGATCGTCGTCAGCGCGTCGGCTGCCACCTCCGTCGTCCGTGTGCGGCCATCATGGACGAGCGTTGCCGACAAAGCGCCGCGTGTGCGTTCGCCAGCCAACGACGCCTGCACGACCGATCCGACGATCAGAATCGCGTCATGCGCGAGGAGGCTGGATGCGTCGGCGGGGTAGGGTATCGCGAGCGCGCCGACCGCGGGGATCAAATCATTGCTGTCGCAGGCCACGACAGCAACACGGATGGTCGGCATCAGGTCGGCGACGAGGCGTAGCGCCGCCGCTGACGATCCTAGCTGTGTCAACGTGGGGCCGAGCATCCAGAGCGCCCCATCCGGGATCCGCTCGAACGCCTTGCCAAGAACCAGCCGAATTGCAACACGTGCGAAGGCGGCGGCAATTGCGCGGTCTTCGTCATCGGTGAGGAGAGCCATCGGCCACGAAACGCGGCGCAAGGCCCATGTGCGCAAAAATTGTGCGTCGAGTGTGAAGGGAACCCAGCGGGCAATCTGCTCCGGTGCGCACCGATTCAGCAGTCGGATCACGCCGCGCGCGCAATCAATGTCCGGATCGTGATAGACCGTTGCCCCGCTCTCGTCCGCGATGATTGCGGTGGTACCCTCACTGACGTCAAGATAGACCGATGGTTGACCTCGCTCGACGCTGACCGCCCGCATTGCGACGGCGAGCGCTTCGGGGCGAGAGAGGAGGGGCGATTCATCAGGAATCCATTGCCGACAGCGCGTGGTACGCATCCGATTCATGGCGTTGGTCAGTTGACGCGCACTCTGGTCGCCGCGCGGAATCACGATCGTATCGGGCGGTACGGTAGCGGTGAGCGCGGTGTCGGATGTGAGTACAAGGCAGCGCGCATCGCCCGACGACTCCGTTTCATTCAGGGCGGTGAGCAGTTGGGCGGCCCAGAGGGGGAGTGCGCCGGGCGGAATAACGACTTGTAGCGCCTCGTTGCGCCCGGCGCGCCACAGATCGGTCAGCGGCTGACACCACGACCGATTGCGCGCGCGCTGTCGCGACGGTATGGCGGTCTCCGCAACCACGTGTGCGACGCCATATCGCTCCGCAATGCCAAGTGCGGTCGCATCGTCCCGACTTCGCTCGCCGACGATGTGCAAGCGAACAGGTGGCCCCGCCACGACCACCGCACTGGTCATCTCGCCCGAGAGCGCGTACCCGCATTGGCATGCGAGGCGGGCGAGTGCGCCCCGCATGCCTCGTTGCGGTTCCGTCACGATCGCGGGGCTGCCCGCGATGAATCGCGCGTCGCCTTCCGTTGGTGCGATCAGTGCGAGATTTGCCTGATAAGAGTTCGCCGTGACGATGATGCGTTGCGGTGTCACGCCGCCCGGTGGAATAGTCGGTACGGCGGACACGTCATCAGCGGCGTTACGCACGGCATTGCCTCCACGACGACCGGTTGCCCGGCAGGTTGGTTCCATTGCGACCGTCGGCACCGTGGATGCCGACCTATCCATTGTCTGTCTGCACGTTCGCGTCAGTCTATCACGATCAATGCGGTGCGTCAGGACTTACGATGCCCCGGATCGCAGATCAGCGGAATCGAGCCAGATCGTCAGCGGCCCGGCATTGA
>JAICJW010000307.1 GCA_025928215.1 Chloroflexia bacterium
CATGATCCCGTGCCGAGCGAGCAGGACGGCGAGCTTCGCCTTGCCCCAGCGGGGATACTGCATCCGCACGGCAAGGAGGGCTTCGACATCCCGCGTTCCCCAGGTGCGTTGGCGTACCGCCTTGGGACGGGAGGAGCGGTCTTCGAGGCTCGTCAGATCGTCCGGATTGAACCGCTTCGCCCAGCGATGGAGCGTCGAGCGGGGAATGTCGTCATGCCGACAGGTCTGAGTGGCGGTAGGGGTCTATCGATAGTCGAGCCATTGCAGGCGTTGCCTGGCGCGTTTGCTCAGCTGCGGCGCGTGGGGGAGGCGGTGGGCAGGAACCGGAAGCGCGGCGAAGAGCGTGACGCTGCCCCCCTGCCGACGGCGGTGAGCGCGGCACGTGCGGATCGGGTAGACTGACGCATGACGGGAACCTCCTGAATGATTGGCGTGAGCACCTAATCACTTCAGGATACGTTCCCGTTCTTGTTTCCTCCACCCGGCGCGTACCTTTCTGAATCTGCTCAGGTTCCTGAAACGGCCATCCCCGACGGCGCACAGAGCGCATCTGCCTCGACATAATCCTGTACTTACGTCACAATATGATCTCAAATCCGTTATAATCGGTGGCACCATGCGTCGCCAGCGCGCGGTGTGTCCGGTGCAAACGACTGATTGATGAAAAGGATGACGCCTTGCCAGATAATCGCACCCGCGTCGCCTCGCGGCCTCTTGGTTCATGGGTCGCACAGTGTGGCGACCACCTTCGGCGGATACTCCCGAAGGGCGGCTATCTGCCCGAATTGATCTGGCAGCGACGCCATACCGGCATCCTGATCTTCATGTGGCTTCACGTCGGCGCGTTCGCCGTGGTCGGCGCCCTGTCCGGCCACGGTGGCGACGCGATCCGTGGAGCGTCGTTCGTCGCCATCGCTGCCGCCGTTGCCGGTATGCCCCGCCTGGGCAAACGCGGGCGGGCATGCGCGGCAACGCTCGGCCTTCTCACCTGCTCTGCGCTGGTCATCCACCTCGCCAATGGCCTTACCGAGGCGCGCTTCTATTTCTTCATCGTGCTCGGCATCATCACGCTCTATCAGGATTGGATTCCCTTCCTCCTCGCCGTCACCTTCGTCTTCCTGCACGAGGGCATCGCCGGTTCGCTCGATCCGACTACCGTGTACACCCACACCGACGCCTGGGCGCATCCGTGGCGGTGGGCGGCCATCCATGCGGCGATCGTCGTTGCCGCCAGTGCCGTCAATATCGTCACCTGGCATCTGAACGAGTTCCGCGCCCTGCACGATCCGCTCACCGAACTGTCGAACCGTCTCGGTTTCCTCGGCGCGGTCGAGCGCGGGTTCGTCGGTATGGCACGACAGCGGCAGGCTCCCCGGTTGCTTCTCTTCGATCTGGACGACTTCAAGGCGGTCAATGATCGGTACGGCCACCAAGCAGGCGACGAGTTGCTCGTCGCGGTCGCGGTGCGGCTGCGAGGAGCGGTGCGCCGGGAGGATACCGTGGCGCGGCTCGGGGGGGATGAGTTCGGCATCTTGCTGCACGGAGTCAGGGAGGATGACACGGCACGCACGATCGCGAGAAGGCTCGTCGGGGTGATGGAGGCGCCGTTCACGGTCTGTGGCGTCGCGATGCACATCTCCGCGAGCGTCGGACTGGCAACGGGCGAAACGGTTGACGGGCCGGCTGGCCTGCTGCGCCGGGCGGACGTAGCGCTCTACGATGCGAAGCGGCATGGGAAGGGGCAATACGCGGTCTTCACGGCCGGGATGGAGCACATCCTGGCACCCGCCCGAGCGGGGGCCTAAACTCCGCCCCTTCCCGAATTGGGAAGGGGCGGAGGGTAAAATTCCCGGCAATACATCAACCCCGCACGCGCTATTTCAGAAACGTGACCGAGCCGAGGATCGCGTTGATGTCATCCATGTGGGGCAGAGATGCCCCGGCGGCGAGCGCCGTGAAGTTATAGACCGCGCCGCCATGGAAGGCGACGACATTGAGGCTGGAGACGGTGCCTGTTGCCCCATTGCGCGTGGCGGTGATCGTCGCGGCGTAGAACTTTGCCGGCTCGCCGCCGACTGTCCCATCGTGGACTGTTTCCGCCGAGAATACGGGTGGAGGGGTCGCAAGTTGCCAGTTCGCCTTATAGGCATCATTCTCGGCGTCCAGCGAGCGTGACTGGGGGAAGATGCGGAGAGTCAATTGGAGCGCGCTGTCCGGTCCCGTCAGGCCGACCTGAAAGTCCTGATCGAATTTCGGATCTACTTTCCAGGTGGCGGGATATTGAAACGAGGCGAACCCCGCCGGATCGGTCCATGTTTGCGTCAAGGCGACCGATGCGGGCGGCGTGTTCGCCGGGATCGCAGCGGGCGGGGCGCTCGACGCGCCGTTCGGGTAGCGCCATTTGTAGTAGTGCTGGCCGATGTTGCCCATCTCCACCTTGAACGCGTCGGGGTTGGTATCGGTGTACGTGAGCACACGGCGTTCGAAGACCTGCACCATGACGAAACTGGGTGCGCCCGCCACCTTCACCGTCGCATGGAACGGTTCGGAGATGGCGTAGCCGATATTCGTGAGGCCCGCGCGCTCCCGATATTGGGCGAACGCACCGGGTACATTGTGCTTCGTTGCATCGTCATAGACCGTCATCGTCGTCTGAGGAATTGGCGGGAGCGCGCTGCTGCCGAGGTCGCCGGACAGTTGAATTGTGTCATTGGAAACCTGGCCGATTTTGCTGGCGGCAGGCGCGAGCAACCGCGCCGCCTTCGTGCCGAGGTCCGCGTAGGTCGCGGCGGAGCCGCCGGAATCGCCGGCAATGGCGATGTCGGGCGGTGCTTGCGGCGTAAACTGATCGTCCGCAATCTGAATTTGCCCCGTGACCATCTCCTTCGCGAGCAGGCCACTCGTTACTTGCACGCCCGGCGTGTTCGTCACGCCGTCATAACGTTCCATCCGTCCCTTATCGAAATACTGAACGAACCGCGTCTTGTTCGTTCCGCTATAGAGATATTGTTCGGTGATGCCGGGCGTCGCATTGGCGAGTGGCCCCCAGAAATTCGTCGCCAGCGCTTCGCCCTGATGCCACTGCGTGTCGAATGCCGGGTCGGCGAACGACGATGCCGCACGGGCGGGCGTTGCCGCCAGTGGCACGAGACAGAGCATGAATACCGCAATCAGCGTGAACCGACAACGCATCTGACCCTCCTTCGTCCCCCAATTCTCATGTGCCCCACACGGACAATACGCGATTGCACGATGAGTGTCGAGATGCACGTAGCTAATGACAACACGGCCCGGATCGTCCATGATGCGTGGCACGAACATGAGACGCGAGCACGCATGGGCGCTGCATCCATGCGCCAAAGGAGAGGGGAACGATGCCGATCATTGATCCGCCGGACGCCCGTTCGATCCTGGCCATCGTCGCGCACCCCGATGACATCGAGGCGTGGTGCGCCGGGACGCTCGCCCGCGCGATAGACGGTGACGCGACGGTGCGCCTCCTGCTCGTCACCTCCGGCGACAAAGGTTCCGGCGACCCCGCCGCCGATGCGCGCGCAGTGGCGATGCGTCGCGAGGGCGAGGCGGTGGAAGCAGCGCGGTTGCTCGGCATCGCTGACGTCGCGTTCCTGCGTTATACGGACGGCGAGGTCGAAAATACGCAGCCGCTCCTGCGCGATATTGTCGGCGCGATACGTCGCTGGCAGCCGGAGGTCGTCTTCACCTTCGACCCGGAGCATCCGTTGCCGCGCTATATCAGCCACCGCGATCATCGCACCGTTGGCCGGGCGACGCTCGACGCGATCTACCCTCTCGCGCGGGATCCGCTCGCCTTCCCGGCGCAGTTGCGGGATGGTCTGATGACGCACAAGGTCGGCGCGGTCTGGCTCTTCGCTAGCGCGGTTGCGGATTCCTACGTGGACATCGCCACGACCTTCGACCGGAAAGTCGCCGCGCGTCTCGCCCACGCCAGCCAGACCGCCGACCCCGCCGCCCTCCCCGAACGTTTCCGCACACGCGATCGCGATGCCGGCGCTCCCGTCGGCCTGCCGCTCGCCGAAGGCTTCACCATCGTCACCATCGGTCGCTGAGATACCGCGCTGGCAGGGCTGCGATACACTGCGGGCAATCTATCGGACGCGTGTACTGATGAGGAAGGAAAGGCCATGATGAGCAGCGAGCGACATTGGAGCCGGGAACCGGGGCGGTGGGAACCCGCGTTCACCCCGGCGGCATACGCGATGATCCCGACGAATACGACGCCGCGACCGTCGCCGGATGGGCGACTTGTCGCCTACAGCCGGGGATACGATGGGCGGGTGGACGTGATGGTCGTGCCGGTGGCGGGCGGCATGCCGGTGCAACTGAGCGACGATCCGGCGATGCAGGGGCCGGACCCGAGCCAGCGGCAGGCATCGAGCATCGCCTGGATGCCGGACAGTAGGCGCATCGTCTTCGCCTCCCGGAAAGATGGCAAACTCTTCGTCGTGTCCGCCCATGGCGGCAAGGCGCGGCAGATTGACGAGGGGCCAGGCAACCATCACTCGCCGAGCGTCTCACCGGACGGCACGCGCGTCGCCTACGTCGCGGAGCGCGGCGAGGAGGTGGACATCTTCATCGCCGCGCTCGACGGCGCGTGGGCGCGCAAGGTCAGCCGGGGCGACGAATACGTGTTGGAGCCGAAGTGGTCGCCAGACGGCACGCATCTGCTCTGGTGCCAGTGGCCGCACTACGACATGCCGTGGGATGAACTGGCGGTCGTCGTCGCGGATGCGGAGGGGAACGGCGCGCGGGTCATCGCGGGGGGCAGCCGGGTGACGAATAACTACCCGGTCTGGTCGCCGGACGGGCAGCGGATCGCCTTTATCTCCGATCGGGATAATGACTTCGGCAATCTCTGGGTGATGCATGTGGACGGCAGCGGCGCGGAACGGCTCGTCCATGAATCGCACCAGCATGCCTCGCCCGCATGGTCGCCGGACGGGCGGCGGATCGCCTACACACGCAACGACGACGGCGATGTGCAGGTCTGCATCTGGCAAGACGGGAAAACGCGCCAACTCACGTCTTCCCCCGGCGTGCATGACAATGTCGCATGGCTGGACGCGGATCATCTCGTCTATGCCTTCAGCAGCCCTGTTTTGCCGGCGGAGATTTACATCCACGCGGCGGACGGCTCGACGCGGCAGCCACTGACGCAGAGTGCGACGGGCGGTGTCCTCGGTGGCGACCTCATCATGCCCGAACACGTTCAGTGGACGAGCCGCGACGGTCTCGAAATCCATGGGCAACTGATTACGCCGCGCGAAACCGTTCCCGGCGATCATCCGCTCGTCGTTTCGATCCACGGCGGGCCGGTCGGGCAGACGCTGTACAACTGGATGCCGCAAGTGCAGTACATGGCGCAACGTGGCTGGATCGTTGTGCAGCCGAACTACCGGGGCAGCAAGGGGTATGGTCGCGCCTTCATGGAGAAACTGTACGGCGATTGGGGCGGCGGCGACTTGCAGGATTACCTCACCGGCGCGGAAATGGTGATCGGGCAGGGGCTGGTGAATCCGCGCAAGGTCGTGGCGATGGGCGGCTCCGCGGGC
>JAICJW010000227.1 GCA_025928215.1 Chloroflexia bacterium
GCGCAGGATCTCTTCACGCGGGCGGGATTCACGCGGGCGATCAATGTCCAGGGCGGCATGATCGCGTGGCAGCGCCACGGTCTGCCCGTCACGTCAGGGAAATGAAGGGAACGGTGCGCTATGTTGTTCGAGCGATTCTACACACCGGGGTTGGCACAGGTCGCCTATCTCGTCGCCGATGAGGCGGCCGGGGTCGCGGCGGTGATCGACCCGCGCCGGGATGTCGATGCGTACCTCGACTGGGCGAGGGAGCACCAGGTCCGCATCGCGGCGATCCTGGAGACGCACGTCCACGCAGATTTCGTCTCCGGCGCCCGCGAACTCGCGACCGCGACGGAAGCGCCCATCTATGCCAGCCGTCAAGGCGAGCAGGCATACGTGACGCGCTTGCTCGATGATGGCGATGAGATCGGGGTGGGCGCGTTGCGGCTGCGCGCGATGGCCACGCCCGGCCACACGCCGGAGCATCTCGCCTTCCTCCTCGTCGATCCCGCCGCCGGTACCGACCCGGTGGCCCTCTTCTCCGGCGACGCACTCTTCGTCGGCGAGGTGGGGCGGCCGGACCTGCTCGGTGCGGAGCGAACGGAGACCCTGGTACGGCAGCTCTACCACACGGTGCAGCACCTGAAGGAGCTCGATGACGCGGTCGTCGTCTATCCCGGCCACACGGCGGGCTCGTCGTGCGGCAAGAAGATCGGCGACGCACCCGCGACGACGATCGGGCAGGAGCGGATCGGCAACTACGCGTTCGCCGCGCGCTCCGAGGAGGAGTTCGTCACCGAAGTGCTCGCCGGGATGCCTGTGCCGCCGACCTACTATCCGGTGCTCAAGCGGGTCAACAAGGCGGGGCCGCCGTTGCTGAGCACGCTGCCACCCGGTGCGCCGTTGTCCGCAGGCGCGGTGCGCGATGCGCTGGCACGCGGTGCGCTGGTCATCGACGCGCGGTCTCCGGCGGCATTCGGGGCGGGGCACATCCCCGACGCACGCTTCGCGGGCCTCGGGCCGGACTTCGCGGCGTGGACCGGCTGGCTCGCCCCCTATGACCGCGAGTTGGTCCTCGTCCTCGATGCGGACGATCAGTTCGCTGAAGCACAGACGGAACTGCACCGAATTGGGCTTGACGGTGCTGTCGGCTATCTCGCAGGCGGGATGGCCGTGTGGAGCGGCGATCGCTGCATCCTGCCGCAACTGACCGCCAGGGAACTGGCCGCACACTGCGGCGACGGTGCGGAGGGTATCACGGTACTCGATGTCCGGTCCGACGACGAATGGCAACGGGGGCACGTGCCGGGCGCGGTGCACCGGTTCGCCGGGGAGATCGCGCGGGGCGCCTCGCCACCGCTCGCACGAGAGATGCCGGTTGCGGTGATCTGCGGCAGCGGTTATCGCTCGAATGTCGCGGCCAGCCTCCTCGAAGCGCAGGGGTACACGCAGCTGCTCAATGTGACAGGCGGCATGGAGGCGTGGGAAGCGGCCGGGTTGCCGGAAGCGCGCGAAGATTACAGCGGAAAGGACGCGGCCTGACATGCTCATGAACCTCGTGGTCATCGTGGCGGTCGTCGGGGGATGGCTCCTGTTACAGGCGGTCATCCTGCCCCGGCTCGGCGTCGGTACCTGAATGATCCCCCCGCGCCGTCCGGCGGACGGCGACGATGCGACGGAAGATCCCGCTACAACAGAACGGCGAGGCTGCGGATAGCGGTGGCCGGTGGTCACCGCCTATATCCCACGCCATCACAGAAGGATGCTCCGCGATGACCACCACGCTCCTCTCCCTCCTCTTCGGCGCCCTGATCGGCCTCACGCTCGGCATGGTCGGCGGCGGCGGATCGATCCTGACCGTGCCGATCCTCGTCTACGCCATCGGCCAATCGGTGCAGCAGGCGACGACCACCTCGCTCGCCATCGTCGGCCTCAACGCACTCGTCGGGATGGCGGGGCACGCCCGCGCCCACCGGGTCAATCCCCGCACGGGGGTCGCCTTCGGAGTCGTGGGCATCGGCGGGGCGCTCATCGGCTCCTGGCTGAACACGCTGGTGCCCGGGCGCGCCCTCCTGACGGCCTTCGCCGCCATCATGCTCCTCGCCGCCGTGGCGATGCTTCGCCGCCATCCCCCCGCGTCAGGCGAGGGCGCGATCGAGGCAGACGCCGACACCATCGCGTGGGCCAAGGTGCTCGCGAGCGGGACGGTCGTCGGGCTGATGACGGGATTCTTCGGGGTGGGCGGCGGGTTCGTGATCGTGCCCGCACTCGTGCTCGTGCTCGGCCTGCCGATGCGGACGGCGGTCGGGACATCGCTCTTGATCATCGCGATGAACTCCTTGTGGAGCCTGCTCGCACACCTGCGGTTCGGCCACCTGGACCTCGCGGTGACGGCGCTGTTCGTCCTCGGCGGCGTCGCGGGGGCGCTTAGCGGGGTGTATTTCGCGGGGCGCGTGCCGCAACGGCGGCTGACGCAGGGGTTCGCGGCGCTGATCGCCGTCGTCGCGGGTTATATGTTGGTACGCACCTCGCTCGGGATTGCGTGATCGCCCGACACGACCTACCGTTAAACGTCACCTATCCCTTGCTGGCGGATTGCCTCACGGGAGAATGGTTCTGGCCCAATCTCGGTGCACCATAGTTGCCCAATAAACGTCTGCCGACGAGGGAAACCGAGGCACACGCACGTCTCAGCTTCGCACGGCGCATTGGAGAGACATTGTTCACTCTCGGTTCGGCTCGCCACGATCTCCCGCAACGGCAGTGGGAATGACCGCCGCACGAGCAACTCTTCCCCGAGCCACTCATCGTCGAACGCCAGCAGCGTGCGCATCCGCCGCTCTTGCACCCGCCGTTGCAGCGTCCGCACTTGCGTCGCGGGGAAGACGCCCGGGTAGCGCTCCTGTAAATGCTCGAAGGCCGCCTTCGCCGTCTGCTCCGGATGCGCCGTCAGTTCCACTTCGACCTCTGCCCCCACTGCCCCGAATTCCGCGCCGCTCACACCGAGACAGGCCGCGGCGAGGGCGGGCCGTAGCCATCGCGCCCAAAGCTCCGCGACCGCGCGGTCGTAAAGGACGAATGCATGCTCGCCTAATGGCTGAACGAGCGTGCCCACTTCCGCGAGCGCGCCCGTCCCCTGCATGTACCGCCGTGGGCTGAGGAATGTATGTAGGATACCCATCGGATCCCTCCCGCTGGACCGTGTCGATCGCGCAATCATGGCACGTTGCCCGCAGGTTACCGGGCGGGGCGTCACAGCGCCGCGACACCGGATAAGGCAACGTCACAAAACCGTGTCAACCCACGCGGGCCAGGGGCGATGGGAGTGGGCATTGTTCAGCGGTCGGGCGTTCCCCGGCGGAAGGTCACACGCCATTCGCCCTCGGGCGTCCGTGTCGTTTCATGCACGAACCCCCGCTGCGCCAGCACACTGTAGAGCGGCACGGGCTCGAAGACGTTGACGATCACCAGTTCCTCGCCCTCGCCGAGGTCCGCGGCGGCACACATGATCCGGTCGAAAGGTTCCTGTCCCCGCCGGATGTCCTCCCGCACGTCCACCGTCCGCTGTGCTGCCATCACTGCCCTCCAGTTCCGAATGCCGCATCCATCGCGGGCGCTGCCCAAGCGTGGCGCCCATTGGGATCCATGTCCCCGTCGCCATCCTCGCCGGTCGTCTGCCCGGCGTCTGTGCGTTTTGTCACAGCATTCCGGGCGCGCTCCGATTACCGTGGGAGGGTGCGGCGCTGGGCCGCGCGGGAATGAGCTATCGGAGGGTGTGCGTGGAAGTGAAAACAGGACCGATTCTATTGGAACAACAGGTGCGCTTCGACGACCGGCACCCCGTCGCGTTGCAACTCGCGACGGCATTACCCGGCCAGGTGCTCCTCATCAGCATGCGCGCGGGGCAGCACCTGCGAGATCACCGCGTCGCGACGCCGATCACGATCCAGATCATCTGCGGCGAGGGTCAGATCACGGCGGGCGATGCGGCGTATCCTGCTCAACCCGGCATGTTTCTGTCGCTCGCGGCTGATGTCGTGCATGGTGCGAGTGCGGAGACGGACCTCGTCCTGCTCGTCCACCGTGCGGGGGTCGCGGAGGCCGAAACGGTTGAGGCAGGTACGCCGCCGCTCTTCGCGGACACCGATCCGGTGACGCTTGACGTGCGCGACCTCGTCCCGCGCGACCGGCACGCACGCATCTTCGCCACCTTCAATGCCCTCCGCCCCGGCGAGGCGCTCCGCCTCGTCAACGACCACGACCCGAAGCCGCTCAAATATCAGTTCGCCGCCGAGCACGCGGGCGAGGCGACGTGGGAACCGGAGCAGGAAGGGCCGGAGGTCTGGGTCGTCCGCATCGGCAAAGTCGCTGCGGGCGCGTAGGGAAGGGACGCGACGATGTTCGGCGGCATCAACCCACGCCATGCGCCGGTGCCGTGGCTCCCGCTCCCCTTCCTGCTCTCCGGCCCGCTGGCCCTCGCGGCGGCGCATCTGCTCCTTGCGACGCAGGCGACGGCGGTGGTTGGTTCCTACCGCGCGACGGCGACAATCGCGGTGACGCACCTGCTCATCCTCGGCGCGGTCGTCGCCACGATGATGGGCGCGCTCTACCAGATGCTGCCTGTCATCTTCGTCGCCGAGGCGGCCAGTGGGCGGCTCGGGCTCGTGCAGGGGGCGCTCTATACGGCAGGGTGGCTCACCATGGTGGTGGGCTTCCTCCGGGGGGCGCCGGGATTGCTGGCGGTCGGCGGCACGAGTGTCGTGCTGGCGGTACTGCTCTTCTTCGTCATTATCGGCGGCATCCTCCGTACCGCGACGCAATGGGACACGCCGGGCTGGTACCTGCTGACATCGCTGGCGATGCTCGTCGTCACGATCGGCGTCGGGCTGACCTTCGCGCTCGACTGGCGCTTCGGTTGGTTCCCGATCCCGCCGCATCTGCTCGCAATCCACGTCCACCTCGGCGGCATCGGCTGGCTGACGCTGCTGGTGATGGGTGTCTCGTACCGCCTCGTGCCGATGTTCGCCATCGCGCCCGCGCCGCCTGGCCTCCTCGCTCGCGCCAACCTCGGCGCGTTCGTCGGGCTGCTGATCGGCCTGGTGGCGCTCCTCTGTCTCGACGCGCGACGGTGGGCGATCGCGGTCATCGCCTGGGGGCTCGCGGCGGCGGTCGGCATCTATCTCTTCGACATGGCGCAACTCTACCGCGTGCGCCGCAGGCGGTACGATCTGACTTTGCTGACGATGTGGGGCGCGCTGACCTGCCTCGCCATCGCCGCCCTGATGGGTGCGCTCTGGAGCACGGGGGTACCCGCCCGGTGGTTCGGCGCCACCGCGTGGCTGTCCGCCTACGTCTACATCGCCATTGCGGGCTGGTGCGTGCTGGCGATCTGCGCGCAACTGATCAAGATCGTCCCCTTCCTCATCTGGCTGCACCGCTACGGGCGGGGGATGGGGCGGGGCCCGGTGCCGCTCCTCAAGGATCTGCTGCCGCAACGGGCGGCAATCGCCGCGATTGTCACCTACGCGACCGGATTCGTGCTGACGGCGACCGGGCTGCTCGCGAGCCGACCGACGATTGTCCGCGTCGGGGCCTCGTGCGCGGCGGCGGGGGCGGTGGGATTGTTCGGCGTCCTGCTGCGTGTGCTCATGCCGCATCATCGCTCGTCGCGCGCCCCGGAGCATCAGGCGGCCCGGAAGACGCAGGCGATATCGGAGACGGGAGATTGACATGGCGACGGTGATTGCTCCCCTCACACGGACGGTGGTGGTCAATCGCCTCCGCTGGATCATGGACCCGGAACTAGGGCTGGACATCGTCACGCTCGGCCTCGTCTACGGCGTCACCGTCACCGGGGCGACCGTGCGCGTGACGATGACGCTGACGACGCGGGGCTGCCCGCTCCATGAAATCATCACTACGGCGGTCCACGACGCGCTCCAGTGGATGGAGGGAGTGGACCGTGTGGACTTGGAGATCGTCTGGGAACCGCCGTGGCACCCGGCGATGATCGACCGCGCGGCGCTCGTGTGATGGGCCGGGGAGTCGATCAGCGATTGCCGCGACGATCTGAGAGAGGAAGTTGACGATGGCCTATATCATCGCGGAACCGTGCATTGGGGTGAAGGACGCCTCCTGCGTCGAGGTCTGCCCGGTCGATTGCATCCATGCCACCGATGACGACGAGATGTACTACATCGACCCGAACGAGTGCATCGACTGCGGCGTCTGTGCGCCGGAGTGTCCGGTGGACGCGATCTTCTTCGAGCCGGACCTGCCGGACGAGTGGAAGCGCTTCATTCAGATCAACGCCGATTACTTCAAGAAGTGAGCCGCGACCATCGGCATCGGGAGGTTCCCACATGGACACATACGTCGAACGGACCATCTCAGCCGCGAATACCCCGCCGACGCGGGAACATGTCCTGGCGCTGCTGCGCGGCGTGCAGGACCCGCACTCGGGCCTCGATCTCGTCACGCTCGACTGGGTTGAGAATGTCACGGTCATCCATCCGCAGGTGATTGTCGCGCTCCACCCGCCCGGACGGATCTGCGCCACGCACTGCGCGATCGAGACGGCGATTGAACGGACGCTCCGGCCGCTGATCGGGACGGATCGATTGCGGCTGCGGGTGCGCTGGGACACGGATTGGCACCCCGACGATGAATGGTGACGGAGCCTCGACCTATGTTCCCCTCTGCCGTCGGCACACGACCTGCGGCATCGGCGTGCGGCGGGGTACCACGCTGCAGCGACGCGGATGCGCCTCTCACCGCATCTTGCATCGGCACCGGACAGCGGAGGCATGCCATGGACAACCGCGACTAGCATGGCGCGCCCACGGAGGAGAGCCCCGGCAACGGCATGCGAGGTCGAGGAATCGCCATGGCCGATGAAAACACTGCCACGCAGGCCAAGATCGCACTCCGGGAAGCTAGGCGGATCATGCTCGGACACCGGTTGACCTATTCCCGCATCCAGGTACGGTTGCGCGAGGCGGCGATTGAGCAAGCCGAGGAGCAGGTCGCTGCGTTGCAGGCGCGCGCGGACGCCTTGGAACCGCTGGTGACTGCGGACATGCGTCGGGTGGCGGAACTGACGGTGGAGGCCGAGCAGATCCGCCTCCGCGCCGTCGCGGCGGCACTGGAACAGATCCTTATCGAACTCACCGCCACCGTCGGGGCGATCGGTGTGCAGGTCAGGCAACTCCGCACCGACCTCCAGACGGCGGTCGCGCAGGTGGAGCGGGCGCAGCGCTATGCGGACACCTTGCCGGTGGGGCTTCTGCGGGAGCGCGTCGCGGCGAACGAGGCGGCCGAGCGGCTGCGCGCCATGGATGAACTGATGCATCTGCTTTGCTCTCTCCTGAGCAAGCAGGAACCCCCATGATTGCGATGAAACGTGTGTATGATCCGGCCGCGAAGGAGGATGGTTATCGCGTGCTGGCCGAACGGCTCTGGCCGCGCGGCATGAGCAAGGTTA
>JAICJW010000159.1 GCA_025928215.1 Chloroflexia bacterium
AATGATGGGCGCGGCGTACATCACGGCGGCGCTGATCCCGAACTGGCCGTTCTTCCTTGCCTCGATGCTGCTCGCCGGTGTCGGCTTCGTCCTCTGCCACACGACGTTACAGACACGGGCGACCGAAACCTTCCCGCAGGCACGCGGTACGGCGGTCGCGCTCTTCGCCTTCTCGCTTTTTCTCGGCGGCGGCGTCGGGACGGCGCTTGTCGGCAGCATCATCAGCGGTGCCGGCTACATTCCCACGCTGATCACCGCCGGTCTCTTCCTCTGGCTCTTCGCCGCCGCAGCCGCACGGACGCTGATCGCCCAACCGAAACGATCAGCGGTGATCCCCGCACCAGCCACGGAATAAATTGCGCGGAAATTGCCTCGCAATACCCCTTGACAAATGTCCGTACAT
This sequence comes from Chloroflexia bacterium, assembly GCA_025928215.1. Taxonomy (GTDB): domain Bacteria; phylum Chloroflexota; class Chloroflexia; order Thermomicrobiales; family JALYUS01; genus JALYUS01. Next base: position 404 of record JAICJW010000159.1, read on the forward strand.
CCCGTATATTCATCATTGTAAGGTCCCGATGACTGATGCAGCTCAGCCGAATACCGAAGCCGCAAGGCCCAAGGGTTTGGTTGGAATGCACGAGCTGTCGGGGTCTTACACTTTAAGTCCCCTTCTTCAGATCGCCGCCAGGGCGGGTGCGCGTTCGTGGACACGCATGCGGACGCCGTGGCGCGGCCTGCTAATCACCCCGAAGAGTTCCACATCCTGATCGGGCGCCAGGGCAAGCGTGTATTGGCGAAGGATTTCGGCGATCATCGCCTTGATCTCCACCTTCGCGAAGTTGATGCCGATGCAGATGCGCGGGCCACCGCCGAAGCCGACGAGCGCGTACGGCGTCTTTTTCTGCTCCTCGCGCGGCGGGGCGAAGCGATCCGGGTCAAATCGGGTCGGCGCCGCGAAGACGCTGGGGATAAGATGCGATGCGGCGATAGCGTAGAAGACGTGCGCCCCGGCGGGGATGTGGTAGCCGTGGAAGTCGAACTCCTCCACGACGCCGCGCGGCCCGTAGGAGACGGGCGGATAGAGCCGCTCCGCCTCCATCACCCCATTTTCCAGCACCTTCATCCGCTGGATCAGATCGAGTGTCGGGATTACACCGTCCGGGACGAGCGCGGCTTGCTCCTCCTGGACGCGCTGGAGATAGTCGGGGTGTTGCGCGAGCAAATAGAGGAGCCATGCGCTCATGCTCGTCGAGGTCTCGTGCCCCGCGACGAGGAGGATATTCGTGTGCGCGATTAATTGCTCGTCGCTGAGGGCATTGCCCGCCGGATCGCGCGCCCGGACGAGCATACCGAGCACGTCGTCTGTCGGATGCTGACGGCGCTCGACGATCTTTGGTCGCAGGAGGCGATAGAGTTCATCCTTCAGCCGCGCCTGCTCCGCGTAGAATTCGTCCCAGTTGTTTGCATGGGGTGTCAATCGGAGCATCGCCAGATACAACTCCCGGAACTGGTCCACCTCCGGCCCCGGCGTCAGGCCCGCGAGCGCCTCCGCAGCGACATCGAAGGTGATCTTGCGCGCCTCTTCATAGACATCCACCTCACCCCGCGCCGCCCAGCCCGCGATCCGTTCGCGGATGATGCGCTGCATGATCGGCAGGTAGCGGTCCATGTAGGTGATCGCGAAGGCGGGATTCATCATCTTGCGGTGGGCGTCGTGCTCCGCGCCATCCATCGAGAGAAGGCCGTTTCCGAAGGCGTCCTCCACCCCGAAGATTTTCGTCCAGCCAATGTAGTTGGAAAACTTGAGCCGGTTCGAGAGCAGGACAAAGCGATTCGCCTCCGGGCCGGCCATGAAGATGACATCGTGCCCGTTCTGGTTGGAGCGGAAGATCGGCCCGTGCCGCTCGTACATCTCCGCAAGGAATGGCCCGATGCGGCTGAGATACCCTTCAGGAATCTGAATGAGCGGAATCGCTTCCCACGAACTACGTTCGGTCATCGCTCCTCATCCCTTCTTCGTTGTTGCCGGTGCGCGCCGCCCTTTCAACCAAGTGGGTATCACTCATATATCGTTGAAAGAATCGTTCACCCGCTTTCATGCCTCTATCTTACGCGCGGCGGAGAGTATGTGAACCCACCGTCCGAACCGTTTCGATCCTGTCCGTTGGGACAGGGTTACTCGATATAGAGGGCGCGGCTGAACATGCGAACCATCAGATCAATATAGGTCCGTTCATGCTCGACATGACCTCCGACGATACAATCCTCCATTGCCTGATTGACGGTGCCAAAGATCAGCCGCGTCATCACCGGAATATCTACACTGCGGGGAATCAACCCTGTCTCCTGCTGGCCGCTCAGAAAGGCATTGAGGCCCGCAAGGGCTTCGCTGTCCGCTTCGGCGGAGGTGCAGATAACCCCGGGCTGCGCCGGGTCGTGAAAGTCCACATTGAGCGCGAAGGCGCGCATCAGGTCCTCATGCTCGTGCGCCGCCTCGAACGCGCCTTCGAGCATGACGCGGATCAGCGCCGCTCCCTGCAACCCCGGCACGGCCCGCGCAAATGCCCGCTCCATCGTCATCCGCTGCGCCTGCTCGGCGAGCGCCTTGACGATCGCCCCCTTCGAGGAGAAATAGTTGTAAATCGTCCCCTCGGAGATGCCCGCGCGCCGCGCGATCTGTGCCGTTGTCGTCCGCTCGTAGCCCTGCTCGGCGATCAACCGCCGCGTCGCGGCGAGAATCTGCTCGCGCCGCACCGCCTCGGTCTGCACGCGCCGCGCTGTCCCGTTCACTGTCGTGACGACCATGCGTCAACCTTTCCGCCCAGCACCTACTGAGCAGCACTCATTTTAAGGAGAGCGATTCGGAGTGTCAAGAGGAGTTTCAGCCTCACGAGCGAACGCAGTGAAAACCTTCACCGCATAGTGGCTTCCGCGACCAATCATGGCGACCGGAGCAGGAGCCGCTGCCACGCATCGGTCAGCCACCGTTCGTAGCGCTCCGGTTCCCACCCCCGCTGCTGCACCAGCAATACATAGAACTCCGCCGCGTTCATTGACCAGATGACATCGGCGGCCTCTTCGACGGAAATGTCCGCTCGCAATGCTCCGGTCTCCGCCAGTTCACCCGCCAGGAGGCGCATGTTGCCGGCGCGCCGCTCTCCAATCTCTGTCCAGAGTGCGGCCAGCGCAGGCTCGGCGCTTGCTGCTGCCTGCAACGCCAGGAAGAGCGGCGCAAGCCGTGCCTGAATATGGCGGATCGCCGCCGCGTAAAGCGCCAGTTTCCGCCCTGCATCCGGCTCGGCCTGGATAGCCCGCACGTAGTCCCGCTCCATCGCTGCCACCGGCTGATCCTCGCCCGAGATCGCCCGCTCGATCAGCAGCCGGAACAGGACCGGCTTTGGGCCGACCGCAGCATAGACGGTATCCAGCGCGACAGCCGCTGCCTCGGCGATCGTCGCCATAGTCACGGCGCTGTAGCCGCGCTCCGCGAAGAGGCGAGTTGCCGCATCGAGGATGGCGCGGCGGGTGCGTGCGGCGGACTCCCGTCTGCGGGGTGCGTGATAGGGGCGCGGCTTGACAGGCTTCATCATGAGGCGTATTGTAGCGGTATATTCACCCGATGTCTATTCGGACGAATATGAAGGGCGCAGGTTACTCGCCTACGCGACGTTGTCTGTCGGCTTGGCCGACGCAGGAGGTGCCATCATGTCCATGGAACGGAACAAGGCGATCGTGCGCGAGTCGGCGGAGCGGCTCTTCAATCAGGGCGATCTCAGCGCGGCGGACGCGTTGATCACGGCGGATGCTATCGATCACTGCGAACCCGCGGGGACTGACTGCCGGCAACATTTTCGGCAGGTAGTGACGATGCTCCGCAGTGCCTTCCCCGATCTGCACATAGAGATCGGGGATATGGTCGCCGAAGGCGACAGCGTGGCGGTGCGTATGACGATGACGGGCACGCACGAAGGCCCGTTCATGGGCATGCCGCCGACAGGCAAGCAGTTCGCGGTCGAGCAAATGCGGTTCATGCGCTTCCGCGACGGGATGATGACTGATTCATGGGCAGTGATTGATTGGCTGGGATGGCGGCAGCAACTCGGCGCGCAGCCGCAGCCGCAACGCGCGACAGCATAGCGGCGGCACGGGACCGACAGGACGAGCGTCACTGCTCGTCCATTTCCTTGTCTCTTGCCCGCCCCTCCTGCTACTTCGTGGTTTTTACACCTGCACTACCGGGAGCATACGCCAGGGCGTATGCATGTGGAGGAATCTATCTCCCGGCTGGCGACGCTGCATACGCCCTGGTACGCATGGATGCCGGAAGGTCCATCGTCCATCGTAGTATACTAGCGATTGTGGTGCTCCTGTTTCACTTGAAGGAACGCGCCGATGCGTGATGATTCACCCGGACCGGATTTCGATATTGACCCGCGTCAGCGGCAAGCATTCGAGCGTATCCGCCGCCGCACGCGCCTGTCGCAGGCGGGCGTCTGCTGCTGGGTCTTCGCCTCCACCTTCGTCATTGTGCCGCTGATCTTCCGCCATCATCCGCTCTGGATCGTCGCCATCGCGACGGGCATCATCGGCGCGATTATCGGCTATTTCCTGCCCGTCAATGTCCCGATGCCCCACCAACCACCTCGCGGTTCCGACCAGCCCTACGGCGTCTACGATCCGCGCGGCCCGCATGGCCCGCCATCGTAGGGAAGGGCTGAGGACTGAGTGGGGCCGAAGCTCCTATGGGCTTGGTTTGACGCCTCTCGATGTGGCGGCTACCATGCCGTGGCACCGCGTATGCATCCCCGGAAGGCGGTGGATGTGCGGTTGCCCCACCTGTTTTTCAATCACCCAACCGTTTTGTTGGAGAGAAAGCGACTCATATACATGGCAACATCCGATCCGTCCACGACGAGCGCACCGCCAAATGGCAACGGCGCGCGTCCATTCGACAAGAAACTCCTCCTTGTTTCCGCCGCCGCCGCCGGTGCGCTGGCGGTCTGGGCGAACGCGAAGGGGCGCGAATACAGCCGCACCGGCGAGATGCCCGGGCTGATTAACTGGGATCGCGCCCGCTCCGTCGCGCTGGCGATGAACCGTGCCGCCGACACTGACGTCTTTCCCGCCAGCCTGACGGCGTACTACCGCGATCTCGTTGGGCGCTGCGTGCCGCTGATCGCGGACTATACGGGGACGACGCTGCCGACGCCGCTGGAGAGCGTTCACGTCTTCAACCGCGCGGACTGGATTGACGCGAATATCCGCGCCTTCCAGCAACTCTTCGCGCCACTGGAAGGGCTGAATACCGCCCGCAACCTCTCATCGCCGACCGCCATCGCGCTCGTCAGCGGCATCAATCAGACGGTTCTCTCGGCGGAAGTCGGGCTGTTGCTCGGCTACCTCGCACGGCGGGTTCTCGGTCAGTACGATCTCGCCCTGCTGGGCAAGGAACCGGTCGCCTCCGGCAAACTCTATTATGTCGAGCCGAACATCGCGGCGGCGACCGAGACAATGGGGGTGGACGGCCATGAGTTCCGTCTCTGGCTCGCGCTGCACGAGACGACGCACGCCTTCGAGTTTGAGGCATTCCCGTGGGTGCGCCCCCATTTCAACACGCTTCTGGAGCGGTATATCACGCTCGTCACGGAGGATCTGCGCAACTTGCAAGGCGGCCTGGGCGCGCTCGTGCGGCGGCTGCGGGAGAGCGGCGGCACCGGCGGGAAGAGCCTGATGGAGATTGTCATGACCCCGGAGCAGAAGCAACTGTTCGATGAGATGCAGGCGCTGATGTCGGTCATCGAGGGGTATTCCAACCACGTCATGAACGCCGTTGGCAAGCAGGTGCTGCCCTCGTTGGACAGGATGCAGCGCGCCTTCGAGTCGCGGCAGCGGCAGCGCAGCCCGGCGGAAACCCTCTTCATCCGCCTGACCGGGCTGGAGATGAAGATGGAGCAGTATCGCCTCGGCGAGCAGTTCATTGACGCCGTCGTGCGCGAGCGCGGCCACCAGTTCGCGCTCAAAGTCTGGCAGGGGCCGGAGCAATTGCCGAGCCTCACCGAACTGCGACATCCGAAGCAGTGGATTCAGCGCGTCGAGCGGCAGGAAGCGATTCCCGCTGTCGCGACCGAACGAGGCGAATAACGCGGCATTCGTGGGTCGCCCCTGCGCTTTCCGAGAGTGGACGTACACCCCCGGACGTGGTACCGTGTCGGGAGGGAGTGTGGTGCGTGACGGGGGAAGCCACGGGTGAATCAGACGCGCGATCAGCGTGACAAAGGCGGGGGTAGTGAGCGACGCTGGCACGGGACAGCGAGTGCGCCGCCGCAGACGAACCCCGCGGCCTTCACGACGAATTTCCACTCCCTCGCGCCTTCCCTCTACGACTTCCTCAATCGCCTCACCGGCCGGGATGAGACCGCCAACGCTCTCATGCGGCAGGTCGCCTCACAAGCAGCGATGAGCGCGGCGAGCGCCGATCAGTGGCCATCGGCGCGCGCCTGGCTCTTCGCCCGTGCCTTCGCCGCCCTGCCGGCGGAAACGAGCGCCGCCGCCGCCGATCCCGCACCTTACATCACGCCCGATCCCTCGCTCTTGCCACCCGTCGCGCCTGAGAGCGGGCTGGATGACCTCACCCGTGCCGTCTGGCGAGCGGTCAGCGCGCTGCCCGTCGAGCAGCACGCGCTCGTCCATCTGCACATCCGGGAGGCGATGGTCGTTGGCGAGGCGGCGAGCGTGCTCGGCATCACCGAGCGCGAGGCGAGCGACCGGCTCCAGCGGCTCATCCCGGCGGTGGAGGCGGCGAGTCGCGCGCTCTTCCTCATCCGCTTCGGTCGCCCGCGCGATCCCGACCTGGACGCGCTCCTTTCGGAACTCAACATCACCCGCCTGACGCCGGAAGCGCGCGCCACGATCGAGGAGTATGCCGAAACGTCGCCCGCCGCCCAGGAGATGCTCGGCGCGGTACCGCCGCCGTTAACGGTCTACGCCGCGCTCCGTCCGATCCCGCCGCCCGCGCCCCTCGCGGATGAAGCAATCGCGAGCGCGCTGCCCTGGCTGCCGCTCGTCGCGGAGGCAACCACAGCGATTGATCTGCCGCCGGAGATGCCGACGACCGCCATTCCGGAGGGAGCGGCGCGCTCCGGCACGGATGCCCCCACTGGCGTCACGCCGGTCGCGGAACCGTGGCAGTATGGTGAGTCGGAACCGGTCGAGGAGCATTATGGGACCCGCGCGCTCGATATTCCCGTCCGGCAACGCGTCATGCAAGAGGAGGCGGTCTTTGTTCCTCCGCCCCGCCCGACGAATCGCGCGCTGGGGCCGCTCGCGCTTCTTGGCCTGCTCGGTGGAGCGCTGATCGTTATCGTCGGCGCGCTCGTCCTTTTCCTCGTGCGCGGCGATTCATCGAGCGGCGTCAGCGTCACCGCCACCGTCGTGAGCGGGACGACGACACCGACGATTGCGCCGACGAGTGGCCTCCCGCCCGCCCTCCTGACCGCAACCGCGCTGGTGAACACAATCGGCACCCCGACGCCAATCCCGACCGCGACGGCCCCGCCGCTCCCGTCGGGCACTGAATCCGGCGGCAGTGTCGTTGTGCCGACCAGCGCGGCCACACCGACGCCGCTCGGCACCGAGCTGCCCCCGACGATCGCCGTGACGCCAATTGATACGCCGGTTCCGAAGGTGACGCCGATCCCGCAGGAGTCGCCGACGCCGCGCGTCACGCAGGCTCCAACGAACACCCCCGCACCGGCAAAGACGCCGACGCGTGCGGCGACCGCGACGAAGGCGCCAACGGCGAAGCCCACGACCGCTCCGACCGCGACGACGGGCGCGGGTGGCACGATCACGCTCAATAAAGAGAGCATCAACCTCGGATCGGCCGGTACCTCCGGCGGCGTGACGCTCGGCAACCCCGGCGCGACGGCAGTCGGCTTCACCACCAAGGCCAGTACGTCGTGGCTCTCCGCGTCACCCGCCAGCGGCAGTGTACCCGCCGATGGCAGCTTGCCGGTGACGGTCAGGATCAATCGCGCGGGCCTCACGCCCGGCAACTACAGCGGCACCGTCACCTTCACGACACCGAGCGGTTCCTTCAGCGCCGTCACGGTCACCTTTACCGTATGAAGAACGATCCTTGAAAGGCGAACCCGGCGGCGTTGTAAGGTGACACTTCGTTCCTGATCTCCCCTGTCTCGCACGCGACGTGAGCGCAGTCTGATACACTAGATTGCAATGGCGGCACGATGGCGAGCAGCAGGAGCGAGAAAGCGATGACGGCGACAACAACGGCCCAGGCGACGCAAGAGCGGATGCGGCAGCGTGAGCGCGCCCGCGAGAAGGAGCGCGTGCTGCGCGATATGGACAAGTCCTGGCGGGCGCTGATGGATAGCGTCCGGGGCATCCCGGAGTCGCTGATGAGTGAGCCGGGCGTCTCCGGTCAGTGGTCGGTCAAGGACATTCTCGCCCACATCGCCGCGTGGGACCGCGAGACAACGCGCGTTGTCATGCAGATCCTGCGCGGCGACGAACCGGAGTGGCCGATCCACGATCAGAAATTCAACGATCTCAACTACGAGGCGGACAAGAACCTGCCCGTCAATGAGGCACGAAACCGGGCGCTCTCCGCGCACAAGGCGCTCGTCGAGATGCTGGATGGCAAGTCCGAAGTGCGCGCGGCATGGCTGCGCGGCGCGACCTACGATCACTACCCGGAGCACATCGAGGACATCCTCCGCTGGCGGCGGGCGAATCCGCTCGTCCCCAACCCCGACACCGCCCGTTCCGCCGGCGCGGCAGCGCAGCAGGATACACCGAGCGTCGGCAGCGCGCACGCTAACGTCCCCACGCCGGAAACCGCCGAGCCGCCCCGCGTGCCGCTCCGCTAAATGAAGGCGCGCGAGCAGCAGAGCGTCCGGCGGGCAATTGTGCTGCTCTGCGCGGTCATCTTCCTCGCGGACATCGTCTTCGGCATCGTCGCGCCGACCTTCTCGCTCTTCGCCAAAGACCTCGGCATCGCCGTCGCGCTACTCGGCACGATCAACACCCTCGGCAGTTTCACCCAACTGCTGATTTCGCTCCCGATCGGGCTGCTCTCGGACCGGCTCAGTCGCCCACGCGTCATCACGGCGGGCATGGTGATCTATGCCGCCGCGCTCGCCAGTTTCGCGGTCGCGCAGGGGCCCGCGCTGCTCATCGTCGGACGTGTCTTCACGGCCTTCGCCTCCGTCGCGATCTTTCAGATCGGCGCGGCGCACCTCGGCGACATTACGGTCACCGGGCAGCGCGAGGTAGCGTACGGCTGGCTGACGACGGCGATGGGGCTTGGCTTCACGGTCGGGCCACTCGTTGGCAGCCAGTTGGCGGAACGATCCGGGCCGCGCAGCGCGTACATCGTCGGCGGCCTAATCGCGCTCGTGGGCGGTCTGGTCGCGGGGCGCTTCCTGCGCGAGCCGGGCGATCATCGCCGCGCCGCGGCGCGCGCCGGATCGCTCTTCGGGGGCATGCGGCACATCCTCCGTCAGCGCGATATCCTCGTTGTCAGTTTCGGCAATCTGCTGA
>JAICJW010000355.1 GCA_025928215.1 Chloroflexia bacterium
GCCGCCGCCTCGGTCACTGCCAGCCGTTCGCTCTCCGAGCACTCAAGAGCCTTCACCGACCTCCTCATCCCAGGCCGTCCGCAGATCTCTTCCAGACCATGATGGCTATCGACTTAGGGTCGAGGAGTCGCACTCGCTCCTGGCGAGGCCGTACTCGCTGGCGGGCGGGTCGGCGATGCCGACGGTGCGGCGGGCGTTCCGGCAAGTTGCTGAAGAATTTGCTGGACCTGGGTAAGTTCGCTGCCGTATGTCGCCCAATCCCCCGATTTGAGCGCGTCCTGCGCCCGCCGATAATGGGTGAGTGCATCGGCGGCGCGGGAGGCGTCGGTGCCATTTCCTTGCGTAGTTGCCGGGCCGGAGGACGGGCTATTTGTGGCGGGCGCAGTGGTACTTGGCGCACCGCCGCTGACGAGGGCGGCAATCGCTTCACTCAGCGACGGCCGCATCACCACGCTGTTCTGCGACGCGACGATCACGCGCTTCAACTCCGGGAATGGGCTGTTGACCGCTTGCACATAGAGCGGCTCGACATACAGAAGCGTGTTCTCGATGGGGATGATGAGGAAGTTTCCGAGAATCACCTGAGATCCTGCCTGGTCGAGAAGCGAAATCTCCTTGGATATGTCAGGCTCCTGGTTGATGCGCGCTTCGACCTGTTGCGGCCCCTGCACCGTTAATTCTCTTGGGAACTCATAGTCCACGAGTTTCCCGTAGTTCGCGCCGTCGCTCCGGCCGGCGAGGAACGCGACCATATTTTGCCGGTTCGCCGTGCCGCCACCGGGCGTAAAGGGACGCACGAGGACGTATTCCTCCTGCTGCTGGCCGGGCAGGCGAACGAGGACGTAATACGATGCAATGGGCTGAATGGTTTTCTTCTCGCCGACCTGAACGTTGGCAATCGCCCACTGATCTTCACTGCCATAGAAAACCTGTGCATCCGTCACATGATAGCGGGTGTACATAGAGGTCTGCACATTGAAATAATCCTCGGGATAGCGGAAATGCGCCCGAAGCGACGGCGACGCTGCATCGCCCGATACGAAGAGCGACGGATAGATTTTCTGATAGGTGGCAATGATCGGGTCAGAGGGATCAACGACATAGAGGTGGACCGTGCCATCATACGCATCCACCGTCGCCTTCACACTGTTGCGAATATAGTTGAAGCCGCCGGTCATCCCATTCTCACCCTTGAACTGGGTCGCATATGGGTAGCGACTTGTGAGCGTGTAGGCATCGTTGACCCACACCAGTCGCCCGTCAATAACGACGAGGTACGGGTCGTTATCAAAACGGAGGAAGGGAGCGACGGTGTGCAGACGGTCAATAATGTTCCGGTGGAAGAGCGCCACGGCGTCGCCGCTAATATCGCTACTGAGGAGAATCTTCGGCTCGCTGAGGTAGGCGGAGAGGACGACTTTGCGCACGAGGCTGCCGGCAGGTACGCCGTTCCCGCCGGTATAGGTCGTGTACACCCCCTGCGATTCCGCTGCCGTCCCGGATGGACGGTCGAACTCCGGTTGCTTCGTCTTTACGAAGACGTAATCGTTCGTCACTTCGCCATAGTAAATGCGCGGCTCCTGCACTTGCAGATTGCTCGGCCCTTGCGGCGGGATGTCGCCGAGAATGATGTTTGGGTTCCCACCGCCCACCACCTCATTTGCGGTACTCGCGACGACGCCATAGCCGTGCGTATAGATGAGATGCTGGTTCTGCCAGGTTTGCGACTGTGATGCCAGTTGGGTCGGGTCAAGTTCCCGCGCGGAGAGCATGATTTGCCGGTACTGGCTGTCAACCTGATACCGGTCAGTATCCACATCCTTGAACGTGTAATATTGCCGGATCTGCTGGAGTTGCGCGTAGGATTTCAGTAAGACACTGCTATCCCATAGACGAATGTTGCCGATGGAGGCCTTATTCGCGTCGAGACCCGCTTGTGTCGGATCGCCGACACCGGCGAGCTGCTGGCGATCCACCCCGGCGATATTGAATGCCTGACGGGTCATCGCGATATTGCGGTCAATATAGGGGCGTTCCTTTCCCAGTTCATTCGGGCGAACGCGGACCGACTGAACAGCGGCCGGATAGCCCGACCCGATCAGGACGGCCGCAACCGCCCAGACACCGAGGGTCCCTACGAGAAGCGGTAATTGGCGACGAAAGGCATTGACGCCGAGGAGGATCGCCGCGACCAGCGAGATACCGAGCAAGATATAGTTCGCCGGAATTTGCGCGTTGACGTCCGTGTACGAGGCACCCTCAACGACGCCTCGCGTCGAGTAGACCAGTTCGCGCGTGTCGAGCCAGTACCCCAGCGCCATCCCGACCAGAAAAAAAAGGCCGAGCAGCGAGAGGTGTGCGCGGGTATGCGGCGGCAAATGGAACCGCCCCCCCGCGAGGTCCGCGCCCAGTTTCGCCGCATACACTGCCGCGACCGCGATGGCGGTGAGAATGATGAGAGACATCGCCCATGAGCGCCAAAACGCGAGGACGGGTAACGTGAAGACATAGAACGACACATCCTGGTGGAACTGTGGATCCGTCACGCCGAACGACGTCCGGTTCAAAAAGCGGAGAAAGAGTTCCCATTCCGCGCCGACCGCAATCGCGAACAACACGCTCAGGCCGACCGTCGCGCCAATCAGCGCCACCAGGCTCAGCCGCCGGCCGATCTGCACATCGCCGACCGTCAGGCCATACCCGCCATCAGAGCGCAGCGCGACTACGAGATTGATGCCGATGAATACCGCCGCGACGGCAAATCCGATCAGGAACGATACGACCGACGCGATATAGCGCGTCACGAGAACATTGCGGAAGCCGAGGCTGGAGAACCACCAGAGGTTCGCCCAGAAACCCGCCGTCAGCAACAAGAGCACCACGAGCAGCGCCAGCGCACCGAGTATCGCCGCCGGCCAGAGCCACCACGGGCGATCGCCTGCCCCGACTCCCGCTCCGCCGGACGGATCACGTCGCTCCGGTCGCAAGGGTTGCGGCCGACCGCCGAAATCGAAAACCATTGGATACTCTCTTTCGTTGAACGAACGCCCTTGATACGATACCACTGAATTGACGGCGATGTTCGGAGTGCGAAGTTCGATGACTCACTCCGCACTCCGAACATCGAACAGGGGGTTTGCGCGTGCTTGTCTGTAGTCTCGGCAGTGGCAGTAGCGGGAATGCCACAGTCGTTCGTAGCGCCGCGAACCGAACGCTGCTCATAGACTGCGGCGTCCAATATCCCCGCTTGCGGAAGAATCTCGCCCGGATCGGGGTCCACCCCAACGATATCGATGCCGTCGTCATCTCGCACGAACATTCCGACCATACGCAGGCCGCCCGCCCGTTGCGCGCAGTGGCACGCATGCCAATTGTTGCCAGCCCGGAATTCGTCGCCGAAGCAACCTGGCTGAATGATGTCGTCACGGATGCCTTCGACCCGGACCATGCATGGACGGTGGGAGACATCACCGTCACCCCCTGCCGCGTCTCCCATGATGCCGCCGCCACCTACGGGTTCGTGGTGGAGGCCGACGGCTGCTCCCTCGCCCTCTTTACCGATCTCGGCGGCGCATCGGATACCGTGCGTTCCGCAGTGGGCGGGGCAGACCTCATCGTCATCGAAGCCAATTACGACGGCGCGATGCTCGATGCCGGTTCGTATCCGTGGTTCCTCAAGGCACGCATCAAGGGGCGCGGCGGTCACCTATCAAACGCGGATTGCGGCGACCTCCTCGCACGGGCATTCACGCATGACCGCCCGCGCGATGTCTGGCTCGCGCACCTTTCCGCGAACAACAACGCGCCGGAAACAGCGGTTCGAACCGTCTCCGGCGCGCTCCGCGCCGCCGGCCTCTTTCATGCGACGGTCACGGCGCTACCACGCTACACGAACGGTCCGATCTGGCAATGTGTGCGGCACCAGCAATTGACGCTGTTCGGGTAGCCGGTAGTCAGTTGACTACCGGCTACTCTCCACTAATCCGCCGCCCGTCCATCGCGCTCCTCGTCCCGCGCGCGGAACTGCATCGCGTAAAGATTGAAGTAAACGCCGTGCTTTGCCAGCAACTCGACATGACTGCCCCGCTCGACAATCCGCCCGTGATCGAGGACAACGACCTCGTCCGCATCCACGACCGTACTCAGGCGATGCGCGATGACGAGCGCTGTCCGATTTGCCAGCACCCGTTTCAGCGCCTCCTGGATGACGCGCTCCGTCTGCGTATCCACGCTGCTCGTCGCCTCGTCGAGGATCAATACGCGCCGGTCAGCGAGGAGCGCCCGCGCGAAGGCGACAAGTTGCCGCTGCCCGACACTCAGGCCGCCGCCCCGTTCCTGAATCTCGGTCGCGTAGCCGCTCGGCATTTGTGCAATGAATGCATGTGCCCCCACCGCTCGCGCGGCATCTTCCACGTCGGCATCCGTCGCCTCGAGGCGACCATAGCGGATATTGTCCGCAATCGTCCCCGCGAAGAGGAACGGGTCCTGCAAGACGACGGCGATCTGGCTTCGCAGTGATGCCAGCTGCACATCGCGAACATCGTGACCATCTATCGTCACTCGGCCATCATAGACATCGTAAAATCGTGGTACGAGATTGACGAGGCTGGATTTCCCCGCACCGGTCGCGCCGACAAAGGCGACCGTCTTTCCCTGCTCAATCGTCAGGTTGAGATCGTGCAGCACGGGCGTCGCATTGTAGCCGAATGTTACATGGTCAAGGACGATCTCACCATGGATCGGTGGCAGCCGGTAGGCATCCGGCGCGTCAACAATTTCCGACGGCTCATCCAGCAA
>JAICJW010000414.1 GCA_025928215.1 Chloroflexia bacterium
ATCGAACATCGCACCGATGCGTCCTAACTGCTCCTCGCGGTAGTGGCGCGTCGTGCGCGCGGTCAGTTGCATCGGGTTCGTGTCTATCTTCAGAGCGTAATTCTCGGTGTGGATGCCGAACGCGTCAAAGCCCATCGGTTCGAAGACTTCGTAGCCGCGCATGCGCTGGAAGCGCGCATTGGTGTCCGCACCGCCGTAGGTGTAGACATGGCCGATGTGCAGCCCCTCCGCCGAGGGATACGGGAACTCCATCAGGTTGTAGAACTTCGGACGCCCACTCGCCAGCGTCAGGTCGGTGCGGTAGAGGCCGCTCTCCTCCCATCGCGCGCGCCATTTCTGCTCGATCGGCGTCGGATCGTAGCGGTCGGGCCGCTCCGCCGCGCTCGCCGGAGTTTGATTTGCCGTCGTCATGAGTGTCGCCCTTTCGCACAAGAGAAAAAGCCCATCGTCCGTGAGGGGACGAAGGGCAGGAATGCCATCCGTGGTACCACCCCGATTGGGTCTCGTGCCGGCCGCGAAACGATGCGCGATGGTGGAGCTGAGGGGACTCGAACCCCTGACCCCCACACTGCCAGTGTGGTGCTCTCCCAGCTGAGCTACAGCCCCGCGATCTCTTCCGCGCCGAGCGAGAACCCCGCTCGACGGCCCTGGTATCGGCGGCCAACCCGGCAGCGGCTCAAGCCGGACACATATGATGCGCTCCGACGTTCACCTCTGCGATTGTCACGCGGGCGAGTTCGGCCAATTGCGCGCCGCTTCCACCATCCGGCGCTCGCTCTGAAGGCGGCCTACTACTCCCACGGCGTGCAACCCGAAGATTGCAGAGAACCATGCTAGCAGAAACGGGATACCCGCGTCAATCGCGGAATTCCGCCGCGCGGATCGCCTCAAAACGGCAGCGTGGCCGCGCGCCCCGCTCGCATCGCTCGGTCATCGGGACCCCTGCGACATCACCAACGAGGGTGGCCGCGAGCATGCAGACGTCGGGATGATCGGCCGCAATCGCCGCGAGGGGGCAACTGTAGCCCTGAATGGCAACGCCGCGCTCCGTGATCTCGTATTCGGCGAGGCCGCCAAGGTCGTTGAGGAGCGTCGCGGCGGCAGCGAGGCGCGATTCCAGAGAAAGACCGGCGGTGGCATGATCGCGCGCGAGCCGATGCCCAACCGCACGCAGGAGATCGTCCGTCGCTGCCGAACCGAATCGTTCGGCGAGAACGGCGAGGAGATGCGCGAGCACCGGCTCGTAGGCTTTCGGGAACAACTGCTCCGCCTCGGGCGTGAGATCGTAGGCATATGCGGGTTTGCTCGTGCCCCGGCGGACGCCGTGCTGCTCGACGAGGCCATCGCGTTCGAGCGTCGCGATCTGCGCGCGCACGGCGTTGTCGGTCAAATCAAGCGTTTGGGCAAGTTCATCCACGGTCCGGCTCGCGCGCCGGAGCAAGGCGACGATCCGGCCTCGCGTGCTGCTCCAGAATCGTTTGTTTCCGCGCGTTGGCTGCATTCCTTCCCTCTCCTGTCGCCGGACAGTCTACCCTGTCGCGATCAGTATACCAAGAAAGTCAAATAAATGCTTGACTATCTCCGCTTTCAATGATACCGTGAATCTATTCCCGATTTCGTGCTCGCCGGTGAGCACCGCGCGACGAAGCGCATCGCGTCGGGTGGCAGTCTCGTTTCATAGGAGGGTAGCACGATGAAGTGGGTCACGTTGGTCGTCTGGTTGATCACCGCGGTGGGTGGCTTCACGCTTCTCGGTATCTGGTTGCAGCGTGGTGGTATGGGATCGCCCGTTACCCGGCGCTTTCCGAAGGCGCTGCCGTGGTTGCACGGGCTGTTGGCGGTGGCTTCGCTCGTCCTTTTCCTCGTCTATCTCTTCGCCGACGCTGACGCGCTCAAGCCGGTTGTCCTGATCGGTCTCGTGCTCACCGCCGCGCTCGGCATCGCGATGTTCGTCATGTGGCTTGGGCGGATGCGCGTGCGGCAGTCGCCTGCCATCGGCGCGGATGTCGCCAGCGCGCCGGAAGATCACTTTCCAAATGCGGTCGTCGCGCTGCACGGGATCGCAGCGGTCGCGACGCTCATCCTCTACATCGTCGCCGCGTTCATCGTCGCCAGTTAGGGCAATGTGAGGCATCGCATGGCGAATCCGCTCAAGCGCGCGTTCGGTGATCCGACGCACCCCGCCGTTGTCCATTTCCCGCTCGCGCTCTACCCCGCGACGCTGCTCTTCGATCTCCTCGCCTTCATGCGCGGCGACGGATCGGTCTACACGCATGGCGCGTTCATCCTCATCGTCGCCGCCTCCATCGCGGCGGTCGGCGCGATGGTCACGGGGTTCGCGCAGTTGCCCGATATTCCGCCCGGTTCGCCCGCCTGGAAGACGGCGATGCTCCATATGTCCGTGCAGATGACCGCTGGCGGCATCTTTCTCGTCAGCCTCCTGTTGCGGCTCCGGCACGTTGACGACGTGCATCCGCCGATCGCGGCGGTCCTCTGCGCCGTGATCGGGACCGGAGCGCTTTTCTATGGCGGCTGGCTGGGCGGGCACATGGTCTTTTCGCACGGTATCAGCGTGGAGAGGCGGGACGATGCGCCCGTACCGCCGCCGGCAATCGAGGCGACGAACCGGGCGGACGTGCATATTCCTTCGCCATCTTGAGCGGACCATCCCCGGTGCGGCGCGATGACGCACCGGAGAGGATTTACGCCGTTCCCCCCATGAGTTGTCGGAGCGCCGCCCGCGTTTCCGGGATGACGAGTGGCACGGTGGCGAAGGTGGAAGCGGCGGAGAGCAGGCACCAGAAGCAGAAGGCTCGCTGTTTCGTCGCCTGATCCACCGTCAATCGAATTCCTTGCGATGTGTCGAACGCCACCTTTGCCGCGAGGGCGAGGGGGATCCACGGCTGGGTGCGCGCGCGATCCTTCCCGGCCATCGCGGCGAGGCCCATCGTCAGCGCGTAACTGCCGATACCGAGGATGCCATCCGGCGTCGCGAAGCGCGAGTATGCTTCCGGCGAGGCGTCCACCATGTCCGCGTCAAGGCGCGGGAGCGGTGGCTCCGGCAGATGCTTGATGATGCCCATCTGGTAGAGCGAAATCAACCCCATCGAGCCAATCGCAACGAGCGACAGCCCGACGATGCCGCGCCGTCGACGGAGATCGTCGCCATCGTCATGCCGCAGTTGCTCGCTCAACTCTTCCGGCTTCATTTGCCCCTCCGTACCAGCGCGGCGATCCCCGCGACGCTGGCGATCCCCGCGCCCGCGAGGAGCCAGTCTTGATGCTCGGTCGCCCAGAGTTCGGGGCTGCGCTCCCGCGCGCGATCATCGAATGTGCCGTGCGCGCCGCGATCCGCGCCCTCACCGTCCACCGGTTCCCAGAGATTGTTCGGGCGGTGCGGATCGGCGGGCTGATCGGTCTGCTGCCCCTTGTAGCCGGTGCGGGCGAGGTAGCGATCGAGGAGTCCGGGCGCGAATTTGGTTCCCCAGATCGCCTGCTGCGTGGACCAACCGACATGCACCTCGCGCCGCTTGTGGTGCGCCGCCCAGTAGATCGCCTCGGCGGCAACTTCCGGCTGATAGATCGGCGGCACGGGCTGCGCCTTGTGCGGCAGGCGGCTCTTCACCCAGCCGAACTGTGGCGTATTCAAGGCGGGCATCTGCACCATCGTCACATGGACATGGCTGCCATCGTGCAGCAGCTCGCAGCGCAGTGAGTCGGTGAAACCCCGGATCGCCGCCTTACTCGCGCAGTACGCCGCCTGCAA
>JAICJW010000066.1 GCA_025928215.1 Chloroflexia bacterium
AAGTAGGGAATATGCTGTGCCGTATCATCGCGGACACATATCTATTGACGGCGTGGCTAATCAAGCGCAACGACTTATCGCTCTTCAAACGGTACAAGGCGTACTCTGTGGGAAAGCAAAAATTGTTCAAGCTACATCTCGAAGAAGCCCTGCCAGCGGATAATAAGGACGCAGAACGCGCTATAGAATCTCTGAGCGAGAGCATCAACGAGGAGCTATGGGAAGAACTCGTTACCATCGATGTCGGCGCACCATTCGAGGGAATGGACTCACGGAAGATGGCGCACGAAACCGGGCTTGAGCGGGTCCATCGGCTCGTGTACTCTCCTTATAGCGCAGATGTCCACGGTGAGTGGACCAACCTGAAGGTTTTTCATCTTCAGCGCTGCACAAATCCGTTGCATCGGTTTCACCGTTTGCCACGGCTCACCGCACCGGCCATGCTCGTACCGCAGATTGTCTTGGATGCGGCAGCAATGCTTGCTGGCACACTCAGAGCGTGGACAGCTTATTACGAGTTGCGGGACGCAGGTGCACGCATCGACGAGTTTGAGGACAAAATAGCAGGAGCATTCGATATCGAGCGCCGTGATGATACACCCGATCAGTAGAGTAAGGGCACTTTGGACACATTTGAAAATGGAGTCGCAAAGATCCTTGCCCTTCATCGTCCACTGAGACGGGGTAACGCCAACGGCGTAGATAACGGTGTGGTGAAGCGCGGTCGTCATGTACCGCCCACGATGACATGCGCCGCCCCATCAGGCACGTTGTGACTATCCTACTCGACCGTCACGCGCGCTATCCGCCAATCTTCCGACCTCCCCGCCGATGAGCGGGTAGAGGCAGTCCAACACGTTCTTCACGCGCCCGGTGGCGATGTCGCCAATATTCGTCCCAGCGCCACCAAATCGAAGCGCGACGTCATACCGGGAAGCGGTGGCTTGATGTTCTAATAGAGGGCTTTTTCGTCCAGTGCGGATCGATGTACCTCATGGTGCAGGCCCAAATCCCAGAGTAACTTCTGGACGACATCGATAAACCATCCATGCGCGGTTGGTGCGACATATACCGAATCAATCAGAGTCTCAAGCGAACATGGAATAGACATTCCGCTCTCTAGCGGCGGCACGTCCATACCGTTGAAGTTGGTAATCACCGCTCGTAGCTCCTGCTCGTGTGCGAAGCTCTTTCGTTTGTGGAAGTAGGGATGCAGCGAGTTGTTTTCTGGCATGACGTACGACTGGTAGTCGACGTAGTTAACCGTACCGATGAATATCGATATTCCTTCAGCATCATCGAAGGACGTACATAAATGAGCGAAAGTCGAGCGGACTGCGATACCTGCGCCGCGCTGTGCATAGAGATCCCACATTGCTGCGGATTCATCCTCGTTCATATGCCAGCAGTTTAAGAGAGTGTAACGGCGCATTATTTCAAATACCTGCGGCATTTGCTCGATCATTTGTCGGACCATCTCAGGGTCCTGTTCATTAGTCTTGGAGTACCGCTCTAGCCTCGTTTCGACGGTGTATCTAGGCATAGCTCCCTCGAACGGATCACGCATCTTATCGGACCGTGCGAAGAAAAGTTTGCGGGTTTGGAGCATTGAGACGAACCTGGCGAGGTCCATATATCGCCAAACGGGTATGTTGTCGTCACTCGGCTTCGAAACGTACGGATGTTCCTCGTACGGCATATATCCCCTCTTCCGTGAGTTGCTCTGTCAAAGCCCGTCCAAGTTTCATCAAGTAGGAAGGCGAGCGTGCAGCGATGATACTGTATCCTACAAACCGTCTCAAAACGGAAAGGAGCGTTGTCGTAACGCACGAGCGCCGCCTCTCGCATCCTTCCTAATAGCACATCACAGCGACATGACTGGCGTCACAGTCTGGATGCAAGCCAGTATGAACCATTCGGCGACACACGCGATCGGCGTGCGGCACACTCGCACACACGATCCTCTCGCTGTTAACTGACCGAACGCAGCTTTGCACCAGTCCTCCAAAGTAGTTAGCGCGACATCTACATGGGAACAGTCGCGAACCTTTCGGCGGCTCGCCGCGACCGACATATCACCATGCGCACAGTGACTGCGACCACGACCAGCAGCCCGCCGCACCCCGCTCACGGCAGCGGAAGGTGACATGCAGTCACCGAGTAGTTAGCCATGCATTACGCATAGATACGGGGGCGGAAGTTTCATCGAGCCTTATCTCTTATCCCGCAGGCGCGTTGACGCTCTCGGTATGGCGCGGTAGCATTGAGGGGCCGTGCTGATGAACACGCAATCGAATCACCGAAGAGGGACCGCTTCCGACCACCGGCGGTCGGGAGGCATCCGGTCATCGTTCGCGCGGACAGGAACACAAAGAGATATGGCAGCAGGGATCATCGGAGGTTCAGTGCGTGGCTGTGCGGCGGGTCAGTTCCGGGGCAATGGGAATAGATCGCCGCACGAGGCGTATCTGATCGGGCGTCACGTCCGCGATAGCGACCGTCTTTCCATCACGGAAAAACTCGACGGTGTAGATTGCCGGCGCATGCATCGCGTCCACGACCACTCCTGTATCGCCGGATACCAGCCCCACGCCCTCCGGCAACTCGGAGGGAAAGAGTTTGTCCGCACTCAGGGGCATCAGCAGTGCAACCGTATCGAACTCATGAATCATGCAAATGCTCTCCTCAGGCGGGGTACGCGCTGATGAACCGTGGCGCCGTCGCTCCCGTATCAATCTGCCAGACAGTGCGAACGTTCGGGTTTCTGCCATCCGGCGTTTCGAGCGTCCCAGTGACAGTATACCGTACACCGAACGCATCTTCCCGCATCCCGTCCACGTCTTCGCGCATTGCCTGTGCGCGGAGTGCGGCTGACCGTACAGCCCATGATGCGACGGTGAAACCAAACGCGGAGAAGAACGCGGCTTTTCCCTGATTCTGCGGATTCGCGGGATCGAGAAGATAGGCGATGATCTTCTCCGGCGCGACGATGGCGTGCTCCGCATTGGGCAACTTCACTCCGCTGCTCCATCCTCGTCCGTGGCCTGCTATCGCCGCCGGTGTGCGATACCCGCTGCCATGCAACGATACCATGCGGATGCGCGTTGACGCTCCCGGTATGGCGCGGTAGCATTGAGGGGCCGTGCTGAGGGAAGACGCACATTGTCCGCCTGAGAGTGACCGCTGCCGACCGCCGCCGGTCGGGATGCCCGGTCATCGTTCGCACAGATGGGAGCACAACGGAATGGCAACGGCGCCACAGCCCACGACACTCGGAGCACTGCGCGCGAGCGGCTACCAGGTTTTGCCTGTCAAGGCCGAGATGCGCAAGAACCTGATCGAAAAAATGCGCAAGGGCGAGGAGTACTTTCCCGGTATCCTCGGCTACGAAGATACGATTTTGCCGCAGATCGAGAACGCCGTCCTCTCCGGGCAGGACATCGTCCTCCTTGGCGAGCGCGGCCAGGCGAAGACGCGCCTCGCCCGCTCGCTCATCAACCTGCTCGATCCCGAAGTCCCCTACATCGCCGGGACGGAACTGAACGACAACCCGTATGCGCCGGAATCCGCGCAGGGGCGGGCAATCGTCGCGGAGATGGGCGATGCAACGCCGATTGAGTGGCTGCCGCGCAACCGTCGCTACGGCGAGAAGCTCGCCACGCCGGACACGACAATCGCCGACCTGATCGGCGAGGTGGACCCGATCAAGGTCGCCGAGGGGCGTTACCTCTCGGACGAACTGACGATCCACTACGGCATGGTGCCGCGCACCAACCGGGGCATCTTCTGCATCAACGAACTGCCCGACCTCGCCGAGCGCATCCAGGTCGGCCTCCTCAACATCATGGAGGAGCGCGACGTGCAGATTCGCGGTTACAAGGTGCGCCTCGACCTTGATATGTACATCGTCGTCTCCGCCAACCCGGAGGACTACACGAACCGTGGCCGTATCATCACCCCCCTCAAGGATCGCTTCGGCTCGGAAATTCGCACCCACTACCCGAAGACGATCGAGTACGAGATGGACATCATGGAGCGCGAGCGCAACCACTTCGTGGACGATGGCATCGCCGTGGACACGCCGCAGTACATGAAGGAGATCGTCGCCGAACTGACGCACCTCGCGCGCAAGTCGCCGCAGATCTCGCAGAAGTCCGGCGTCTCGGTGCGCGTTTCGATTGCCAACTACGAGAACCTGACGTCCAGTGCCCTGCGCCGCGCGATCATCCTCGGTGAAGATACCGCTGTGCCGCGCATCAGCGACCTGCCCGCCGTCGTCGCCTCCACCGCCGGCAAGATTGAACTGGAGAGCATGGGCGAGATTGACGAGCAGCGCGTCGTCGAGCGGCTTGTGCAGCAGGCGACGGCGACGACCTTCGAGCGTCACTTCCGCCTCTCCGAGTTGGAGGGGGTCATTCGCTCCTTCGAGAAGGGGATGAGCCTCGATGTTTCGGATGGCATGCCCGCGCGGGATTACCTGCGCCACATGCAGTCGCTCGCTGGGATGGATGCCGCGATCACCAAACTCGGCGCGCCGAACGACCCCGCGCATGTCGCCTCCGCCGTCGAATTCATCCTCGAAGGCCTGCATCTCAACCGCCGCCTCAACAAGAACCAGGACGGCGCGCGGTATCGCTACCGGGCCTAACCCCCGGCCCCCTTCCCGCGTCGGGAAGGGGGAGAAACACATGGTCCCGTAGTGGCGGTTCCGCGAACCGTCCGGTTCCCCTTCCCGTTTCGGGAGGGGGTTAGGGGGTAGGATGGTCTTCCGCTATAGCAACTGGGACGGCACGCAGAACGTCAATCCGTTCGATGCCGACGATCTGTTGGAGGCGATCTCCGACGATATGATTAAGGATGGCGATCTGCGCCGCGCATTGGAGCGGATCATGAAGCGCGGCGCGGACCTTCGCAATGGCCGCATGCCCGGCATGCGTGACATGATGGAGCGCCTCAAGCAGATGCGTCAGCAGGAACTCTCCCGCTACGATATGGGTTCCGTCCTCGATGACATTCAGCAGAAACTGGACGACATCGTGGATCAGGAGCGCGCAGGCATCCAGAAGCGCCTCGATGATGCGGTCGAGAAGCAGGCAGCCGAGAATGGCGAGCAGCAGTCTGGTCAGCAGAGCGAAGCGCCGGACGACAGCATGCGCCGGATGTTCGAGAATATCGCCAATCGCAAGAACCGCTATCTGGACGATCTGCCGAAGGACCCCGGCGGCAAGATCAAGGGGTTGCAGGATTACGAGTTCATGGACCCGCAGGCGCGGCAGATGTTCCAGGATTTGTTGGGCGAGTTGCAGCAGCGCATGCTCGGTAACACCTTCCAGGGGATGATGGACTCGCTCAAGAACATGACGCCCGAAGATATGGCGGCGATGCGCGAGATGGTCCGGGACCTCAATGAGATGCTGGAACGCCACCAGCGCGGCGAGGACCCGCAGTTCGAGCAGTTCATGGAGAAGCACGGGCAATACTTCCCGTCCGGCCTCAACTCGATTGATGATCTGATCGAACACCTCGCCAAGCAGATGGCGCGGATGCAGAACCTGCTCAACTCGATGACGCCGGAGCAGCGCGCGCAGTTGCAGGGCGTGATGGATGCCCTGCTCCGCGATGATCGCTTGAAGATTGACCTCGCCCGGCTGGGCGGCAACCTGCAGCAACTCTTCCCGATGGACATGGACGGCTACGGCTTCGGTGGCGACGAGCAGGTCGGCATGGGTGAGGCGCTCGATGTCATGGGCCGCATGCAGGGGATGGACGAACTGGAGGCGGACCTCCGCGCCGCTCAGAGCATGGGCGATCTGAACAAGATTGATCGGGAGCAACTGCGTGACCTGCTCGGCGACGACGCGGCGCAATCGCTCGACCAGTTGCAGCAACTCGTCAAGACGCTGGAAGATGCGGGCTACCTCGAACGCAAGGGGAGCAAACTGGAACTGACGCCGCGCGGCCTGCGCAAGATCGGTCAGAAAGCTTTGCAGGACATCTTCCAGCAGATGAAGCAGGATCGCTTCGGCAAGCACGATACCGAGCGGCGCGGCGCGGGCGGCGAGCGAACGGACGAGACGAAACTCTACGAGTTCGGCGACCCCTTCCTGCTCGACCTGCGTGAGACGATGATGAATGCGATTGAGCGCAACGGCGTCGGTTCCCCCGTCCGCATCCAGCCGCAGGATTTCGAGGTCTACCGCACCGAACTGCAGACCCAGTCCAGTACCGTCCTGATGATTGACATGAGCCGTTCGATGCTGCTCAGGGGCTGCTGGGCGGCGGCGAAGAAGGTGGCGATGGCGCTCGACAGCCTGATTCGTGGCCAGTTCCCGCGCGATCAGTTGCACATCGTCGGCTTCTCCTACCTCGCGCACGAACTGAAGCCGCGCGAGCTGGCGGAGATGGATTGGAGCGAGTACGAGTACGGCACGAATCTCCAGCACGGCCTGATGCTGGCGCGGCAGCTGCTCGCGCGGCAGCGGGGCGGCAACAAGCAAATCATCGTCATCACGGACGGCGAGCCGACCGCGCATATCGAGGACGGCGAACCGTACTTCTCCTATCCGCCGACCTTCCGCACGATCCAGGAGACACTGCGGGAGGTCGTCCGCTGCACGAAGGACGGCATCGTCATCAATACCTTCATGCTGGAGCGGGGCCGGAGCCTGATGGAGTTCGTCAACCAGATGACGCAGATCAATAAGGGGCGCGCCTTCTTCGCCACCCCGGAACGGCTCGGTGAGTACGTCCTGGTGGACTACCTCTCCGGCAAGACGAAGCGCGTCGCGTAATTAGGCTGTATTCCGCCGTCGGTAGGCGTGATGGGGTCGCGCGCCGACGGTGAAGCGGCCGACGGGGGCAGGCGGCGAGGGAGGCGATTCGGGGTGCGCGGTGGCGCTCCAGGTGACGCCGCCGCAACTTCCTTTCGGCTGCGCGACCGCCCACGCCCAGCCAAGCGCCGTCTCGACATCCGGCAGGCTGGCGACGCGCCGGGCCGTCTGCCAGGCCGTCACCTGCCCGGAGAGATCGGTGACGATCAGCGCCATCACCTCCGGCGCGACATCGGTCAGCACGCGGGCGCGCACCGTGCCATCGTCCCGGAGCACCGGGAAGGGGAGCGCGGGCAGCGTCCCGGTCGCGGCGGAGGCAGGAACGATTGCCACGATCGCGGCATGCAGCCACGCCCATTCCGCCTGTCGCGCGGCGAACGATTGGAGATATGCGGGAGCATCCGGGTCTCCGGGCGCAAGGAAGATCAGGAGGCCGTACCGCCGCCCGCGCAGCCGCGCCGTGGTGTACGGTTTACCGCTCCGGTCAGGCAAAACGAAGGGCGGCACAACGGTGATCGGGGGATCGGTGGTCATGATCGTTTCTCCTTCATCGCGCCGCGATCGCGGGAGGCGTGCAGCAACGGATAGACGATACGCGGCGTGAGCAGCCATTGAAGCAACGCGCATCCCGGCGCGAGGTGCGACCACTCCTCGATGCCGAGCGCGAGGCAGGCGAGGGCCGCTGTCGGTAGTCGCACGATCGGTTCCGCGCCTGCGCCGCCCGCGAGCAGGCAGATCAGTTCCTCCAGGCCCGGATTGTGGCCGACGAGCAGGACGGTCGCTTCCTCGTCGCAATCGCGCAGCAGGTCGAGCAGCGTATCCATGGTCGCGGCGTAGATGCCGGCTTCTTCGATAATCTCGCCGCCATATCCCATCGCCGCCGCGACGAGCCGGGTGGTCTCGCGCGCCCGCACGGCGGTCGAGGTGAGGATGCCATCCGGGATCGCATCGAGCGCGGCGAGGGCGATGCCCATCCGCGGCGCGTCCGCCTCCCCGCGCGGGGCGAGTGGGCGGTCGTGGTCACGCATCGCCGGATCGCTCCGGTCGGATTTGGCGTGCCGCAGCACGAGCAACGTCTTCGTCATTCCTCACCCTCTATGGTACGATAGTGTTCGTACAGCATCGTTGCCTCTTCGCCGGGATCCGCCAATGACCGCTCTCGCCCCACGGATTATCTCACTTCTTCCCAGCGCGACGGAGATCATCTGCGCGCTCGGCCTCGGTGACGCACTCGTCGGCATATCGCACGAATGCGACTGGCCGCCCGTTGTCCGCACGCTACCCGCCCTGACGCGCGCGGCGATCCCACCGGGGCTGCCGAGCGGGGAGACGGATCGCCGCGTGCGGGAGCGATTGGCGCGCGGTGAGGGGCTGTACGCGCTCAATGCCGCGTTGATGCGCGAACTGCAACCGACGGTGATTGTCACGCAGGCGCTCTGCGAGGTCTGCTCCATCGCCTTGCCGGAGGTGCTGCGCGCCGCTCGCTCACTGCCGACGCATCCTCTCGTCGTCTCGCTCGAACCGGGCCGCATCGCGGATATCTTCGATGACCTGCACCGTGTGGCGGAGGCAGCAGGCGTGCCGGAGCGGGCACTCTCCGTCGTTGACGCGTTGCGGAACCGGCTCGACGCGGTGCGGCGGGCGGTGGCGGGGCGAGAGCGTCCGCGCGTCGCGCTTCTTGAATGGCTCGATCCGCCCTTTGTCGCGGGGCATTGGGCGCCGGAGATGATCGCGGGTGCGGGCGGTACGGACGCGCTCGGTGTCGCCGGCGAGAAGAGCGCGCATATCCGCTGGGAGCAACTGCGAGCGGCCGCGCCGGCGGTGGTCGTCGTCGCGCCGTGCGGCTACGACATGGCCCGCGCCCGCACCGATCTCGCCGCCGCTCCGCTCCCGCCGTGGTGGGGCGATCTGCCCGCCGTCCGGCAGGGGCGGGTCTTCGTGATGGACGGAAACGCGTACATTTCCCGCCCCGGCCCACGCGTCGTGGACGGCACGGAAATCCTCGCGCGCCTGCTTCACCCGGATGCTTTCGCGGACGGGTGCCAGATTCGTCGCCAGCACGCGGCGGATGGCGCGGCGCTCCGACGATGATTACCTTCGATGGGGACGGTATCCGCTTCCATTACCGGGTCGCCGGAATTTGCATCCATGAGGGGTACGTGTTGCTGCACCGCGCGGATCGGGACGACTACTGGGCGCTGCCCGGCGGTCGCTGCGAACTCGGCGAAGCGTCGGACGCAACGCTACGCCGGGAGATGGAGGAGGAATTGCATGTCGCGGTCTCGGTGGGGCGGCTGCTCTGGGTCGTGGAAAACTTCTTCACACTCGCGGGTATGCCCTATCACGAACTCGCGCTTCTCTATGCGATTGATCTGCCGGTGAATCATGAATTCCTTGACAAAACACACACGCATTACGGCGTCGAAGACCAATCCACTGCGGGCATGCCGTACACATTGATCTACGAATGGGTTCCCGTCGCGTCATTGCCGGATGTCATCCTCTATCCGTCATTCCTCCGCACCGCATTACACGCGGTGCCGGCGACGACCCAGCATATCGTCCAGCGCGATCCGTAACGCGCGACACGATGAAAGGAACGCCTGATATGCAAAAGATGTACACCGGGCGCGGCGACGATGGCTACACGAGCTTGATCGGCGGCGCGCGAGTGGCGAAGTACGATCCGCGCCCGGAGGCGTATGGCACGCTCGACGAGGCGTCCGCCGCCCTCGGCCTCGCCCGTGCCACCGCGACGCTGCCGGAGGTGCGCGACGCGATCCTCGACATGCAGCGTGCGCTTTATCGCCTGATGGCCGAGTTGGCAACCGTCGAGGGTAAGACGAGCGCCTACGAAATGACCGAGGCGGATGTCGCGCGGGTCGAGGAACTGACGGACCGCTTCACCGCACGTGTACCCGTGCAGCGGGAGTTCGTCGTGCCGGGAGATACCGTCGCGGGGGCCGCGCTCGATGTCGCGCGGACGGTCGTGCGGCGTGGCGAGCGGCTGGCAACCCGCCTCGTCCATGAGGGGCACAACGCGAATCCGCACGTCCTCCGCTTTCTCAACCGTCTCTCCTCCCTCCTCTTCATCCTTGGCCGCTACGAGGACACACAGCAAACCGGCCATACCTCAACGGCGGCAAAAGAGCGCGCGGTAAGCAATAGGCAGCAGGCAGACGAGTAGGAGTGTCCGGCACCGTGTATCCGCACGTATGTTCGCAATTCCGCCTCAGTTCTGCTAGACTAGAAGCCAATGCTGAAGCGACGCGCTCCCTTTCGCACTCAGCACGTAGTACTCGGTACTCGGTACTTCAGAGGAGTGACAGCCATGGATGAAGAGCGGATCCTTTCCAGCGAGGAGGTCGAGGAGGACCTCGATCTCGACGCGACGCTGCGGCCCCGGCGGATCGCCGAGTACATCGGGCAGGAGAAGGTGAAGGCGAACCTGCAAATTGCCATTGAGGCAGCGCGGGCACGCGGCGAGGCGCTCGATCATGTCCTCTTCTATGGCCCTCCCGGTCTCGGCAAGACGACGCTCGCCACCATCGTTGCCGCCGAACTCGGCGTCGGTATCCGCACGACCTCCGGCCCGGCCATCGAGCGGCCCGGCGACATCGTCTCCATCCTGACGAACCTCAAGCAGGGCGATGTCCTCTTCATTGATGAGATTCACCGCCTCGCGCGGCCCATTGAGGAAGTGCTCTACACCGCGATGGAGGATTACGCGGTGGATGTGACGCTCGGCAAGGGGCCGTCCGCCCGGACAATGCGCCTCAACCTGCCGCCCTTCACGCTCGTCGGCGCGACGACCCGCCTCGCTCTGCTCACGGCACCGCTCCGCGATCGTTTCGGCGCGATTCACCGCCTGGAGTTCTACAACGAGACGGCGATGAACCGCATTATTCGGCGCTCCGCGAAGATCCTCGATCTGAAGTTGGAGGCGAACGGCGGCGCGGAGATCGCCCGCCGCTCCCGCGGGACGCCCCGGATCGCCAATCGCCTCCTCAAGCGTGTGCGCGACTACGCCCAGGTGCGCGCCGACGGCATCGCGACGGCGGAAGTCGCGCGCGGCGCCCTCGCGATGCTCGATATTGACGACCTCGGACTGGACGACACCGACCGCCGCGTGCTGACGACGATCGTTGAGAAGTTCGATGGCGGCCCGGTCGGCATCGAGACGATGGCGGCGGCAACGAGCGAGGAGACGGACACGATCATGGACGTCTATGAGCCGTACCTGATCCAACTCGGTTTCCTCCAGCGCACGCCGCGCGGCCGCATCGCCACCCGCCGCGCCTATCAGCATCTCGGCATCCCGTACCCAGCCCACCTCGCGCAGCAATCCGCCGCCGCGAACACGTGGCAGAGCGCCCTCCCCGGCCTCGACAGCGAATCCGATCCGGACGCCGAACGCTGACCAATGCGGCGGGGTCGCATGGTACACTGGGTTGTGGGAATGGAGGCAACCGATGGCAGATGCGAAAGGAATCCCGCGGTCTGAAGGCGAACGCCTTCCTCAGCGTTGGGATGATTTACCGCAATGGCCGGAAGATAATAGGGAAGCGTGGGAGGGATTCGACGAATTCCTCGATGAATTCCGGCGCGGCGAGCGAGAATTGGAACAACGGAAGCGACGTGAAGCTCCGGAAGTTCCCTCGTGTCCGTGATCGCCGTTGACACGAATATCCCTTCCTATGAACTACGGCATAACATGCGGGCCGCGCTTTATGCGCGCCATTTATGTAATCGGTCGCTGGCAATCTCCTTTGCGACACTCGCCGAAGCCGAGAATGAATAGAAATCCAATGGAAGCGCCCAATAACGCCCCGCTTCACACGAGCGATTTTTCCTACGATCTGCCCCCGGAACTGATTGCGCAGGAGCCGCTGGCGGAGCGGGATGCCTCGCGCCTGCTCGTGCTGGACCGGCAGTCGGGCGCGACAACGCACGACCATTTCCGCAATCTCGGCGCGTATCTGCGGCCCGGCGATTTGCTCGTCATGAACGATTCGCGCGTCCGGCCCGCGCGGGTCTGGGCAGTGAAGCCGTCCGGTGGTCGGCTCGAACTCCTCATCCTGCGGCCCACGGCGGACGGGAATTGGGAAACGCTCGTCAAGCCGGGCCGCCGCGCGCCCGTCGGCACGACGTTCACCCTGACCGACCGCGCCGGAGCGAGCGGCGGAACAGCGGTGCGGGGCGAAGTGCTGGCGAAAGAGCCGGATGGCGTGACGCGCATCCGTGTGGACGGCCCGCTCGACCCCGCGCTCGCCCTGCTCGGCGAGATGCCGCTGCCTCCGTATATTCACCGCCGCCTGCCGGATACGGACGCCGACCGCTATCAGACGACCTACGCCGCCGTCACCGGCTCCGCCGCCGCCCCGACCGCCGGGCTGCACTTCACCCCTGCCTTGCTCGATAGCGTGCGGGCCAATGGTATCCCCACGGCGACGGTGACGCTTCATGTCGGCCTCGACACTTTCCGCCCCGTTACGGAGGAAGACCCCGCCGCTCACCCGATGCACGCGGAATGGTACACCGCGAGCGCCGAAACCGCCGCGATGATCGTGGCAACGAAGCGACGGGGAGGCCGCGTCGTCGCGGTCGGCACGACGAGTGTGCGGGTGCTGGAAAGCGTCGCGGCGGCACCGGGTGGCTGGGAGGCGGCAAGCAAACGCGGCGCGGAGGGGTGGACCCGCCTCTTCATCCGCCCCGGCTATTCCTTCCGCGCGGTGGACGCGCTCATCACGAACTTCCACCTACCCCGCTCGACCTTGCTCATGCTTGTCAGCGCCTTCGCGGGCCGCGAGCATGTTCTCGCTGCCTACACCGAGGCCGTGCGGGAGCGCTACCGTTTCTTCTCCTTCGGCGATGCGTGCCTGATACGATAAGGGAATTGAACCACGAAGGCGCGAAGAGCACAAAGAGGGAAAAGAATAGAATCCTTTTTCTCATCCCTCCTTCGTGCTCTTCGTGCCTTCGTGCCTTCGTGGCTAAAAGTATTCAAGCGCCGTGATGTCCGCGCGTTTGTGGGCGGAGAGGTGGCCGACATAGGGAGCGCGGAAGGTGCCGGAGGTGGGGGCGACATCGCCGTAGTCGCGGCCAACGGCGACGGTGATGTATTTCAGGCCGGGGATGCAACCGTTCGTCGGGTCGAAGGGGTGCGCGATGAGCCGCTCCGCGTTTATCGGATCGGGAAGCAGCACTTCGACCCAGGCGTGCGTGCCGCCCTCACCGAGCAGATGGCCGGAGACATACCGGGCGGGCAGGCCACAGAGGCGGCAGAGCACGAGCATGATGTGCGCGTAGTCCTGGCAGACGCCCCTCCCCGCCGTCAGCGCGTCCGCCGCCGGAGTCCCCACGTCCGTCACGCCGTATGCGTACGCCATTGCGCCGTGTACCCAGAGATTGATGCGTGCCGCTAATGCCCGATCGTCGTTCTCTTCGCCCTGAAGCGTCGCGGCGACGGAGCGGAACGTGTCATCCGGCATCGTCAGCGCTGTTGCGGTGAGGAACACCGTTCGCCGGGGCGGTTCGCGAACTGCCCTCTCCGCCGCGGACACCATCACTGGATCGGCGGTTGCGTCCCGTTCGACGACCATCCACGCGGTGAATCCGATCTCTCGCTCGACATGCTCGACGAAGAGGTTGAGGATGCGGTTGCCGAAATCGTCGCGCGTGCGCTCGATCTCATAGGCGGGCGCGGAGACTTCCAGTTTGTACGTGACGAGCCGTTGCCCGCCGTATCGCTCCGGCGGGACGATCATCAGCCGCTGGCGGAGATCGTGAATCGCGCCCGGATAGGCGTAGTGCAATCGCTGGTGGATGAGATATGCCGTCTTGCGGACATTCGCCCACTCAACGCCGCGATGGTCAATGATGTCGAGCGACCCGATCTGTGTCTCAATCGTGTCGTGCGGCAATCGTCCCCCCATCCGTTTCACCGGCGGTCGTCGCGGCCTCGATTGGCCCGTCCTCGGTCGCATCCGTGACGACATCCGACCAGACGGTCATCTGACGGAAGTTCGCCGCGCCGTACGTCGTGACCATCGCGACGTCTACCGCATCCCGCCCGCGTCCAATCGGGATACGACCGATGCGGGGCGT
>JAICJW010000368.1 GCA_025928215.1 Chloroflexia bacterium
CAACGGGAAGCCGACGCGCCCCGCCTCCATCGCGAGCGTTGCCTCCGATTGATCGCCGCCGCTGTAACCGGGCACGGTCGGGACGCCCGCCGCGTCCATCAGCCGCTTCGCGCCCGCCTTGTCGCCCATCGCGCGGATCGCCTCAGCGGGCGGGCCAATGAAGACAAGACCGGCATCCACGACGGCCTGAGCGAACGCCGGGTTCTCGGAAAGAAAGCCATAGCCGGGATGGATCGCCTCCGCGCCACTCCGCCGAGCGGCATCGAGGATGGCGGGAATGTTGAGGTAACTCTCCAGCGCCGGCGCCGGCCCGATGCTGTACGCCTCGTCCGCGACCTGCACATGCAGCGCCGTCCGATCCGCCTCCGAATAGACCGCAACGACGCCAATGCCCATCGCCCGCAGCGTCCGCGCGATCCGAACGGCGATCTCCCCCCGATTGGCAATCAGCACTTTATGAAACACAGCGGACTCCCGACGAGAGACCTAGAAGACCTCGTGATCGTACCCGATCTCGCCGCATTCTGCCTCACGGCCTGACTTCACGATACGCGC
Organism: Chloroflexia bacterium; assembly: GCA_025928215.1. Classification (GTDB taxonomy): domain Bacteria; phylum Chloroflexota; class Chloroflexia; order Thermomicrobiales; family JALYUS01; genus JALYUS01. The sequence continues at coordinate 556 of JAICJW010000368.1, forward strand.
ATCCGCTGGGCAGTCATTCACCCACGCGGCAGGATCGAGCGCAGATAGCGGACGACCTGCCAGCGCTCGGTGGGGGAGAGGCGGGTGTTGTACGGTGGCATGCCCTTCCCCGCGACGCCGTTGGTGAGCAGCCAGTAGAGGTCACCATCCGTGTAGCGCTGGCCGGTGGCGGCGGTCAGTTGCGTGCCGGGCTTGTCCGTCCCCGCGCCGTTCGCGCCGTGGCAGACGGCGCAGTTCTGCGCGTAGAGCACGCCGCCCTGCGTGAGAATGTCCTGCGTCGCGGGCAGGGGGTCCGCCCGTCCAGTCAGCGGCGTCGTCGGCACGGAGTACCACGCCATCAGCGTCGCCCCGAGCACGATCAAGCTGATTGCGCCGATCCACGTCGCACGCCGCAACGACGCGCGCGTGAGCCGGACGATCAGGGCGAAAAGGAGCAGCGCAATGCCAATGGCGAGCGGGCCAATTCCCCACTCAGCATCCGACAATAAACGCGGCCAGAGGAAGGCGTTGGGCGAGATTGGTTCCTCGGTATAGGCGGTCGGGCGCGGCTGGAGGGCGAAGGGGAGTTGCACATCCTCCGCCACATCCCGGCGGCGGACGACGACGCGGGCGAGCCAGTTCTGGCCGATGGCGAACCACTGACCTGTCGCGCGGTAATGCCCATCACCGGCGGCGATGAGTGGCACCGTGAGCAGGCCGACGTCCCGGTCACCGCTGTTCAGCCAGAGCGTGACGCGCGTCACGTCGTCACGCAGGACGCCCGCCGTGTCGGTAATGCGCGCGTCGAAGGTCGCGTCCGTCCCCTTCGTCTCAACCGTGAGGTAGCCGCGCACGCCGCTCGCTTCGAGCACCGGCTGCGCCACAACCACCTCGGCGGGCGCGGAGGGAACCGCGATCGTGCTACCGGCGGCCACCGCCTGCGTATTCGCGGGCGGCAACTGGGTCAGCAGCCCCGTCAGACCGATCACTGCGACACCGAGGATCACCTCCGCGCTCATCCCGCGCAGCAGCAGCATCTGGGCGCGTGCCGCCGGGGCGCTCTCCACATCCCGCGCGATCCACCGTTTCAATCCGAAGCGGTTGAGCGCGGCAACGAAGACGATCCCGGCGACAAGCCCGACCTTGCCGATCACGACGAGGCCGTAGGTCGTCGTCCCGATCGTACTCCGCGTCGTGTGGACGGTGACCGCATAGATACCCGTGACGGTGAGCACGCCGATGCTGATGAGCGCGAGCTGCGAGAAGCGGCCGATGATCGCGCCCATCGCCCGCCGCTGCGTCGCGCCCGTCGTGCCATTGAGCAGCGGCGGCACGAGGCCGACCATCAGGATAATGCCGCCAAACCAGAGGCTCATCGCCGTCAGGTGCAGGAAGTCCGCGAGCATCGCGAGGGCGGGGTGGATCTTCACATCGAGCGCGTGACCACCGAAGACACTGATCAGCAGGAGCGCCAGCCCGGCGAGGAAGGCAATGCTCCAGCCCCAGAGCGGCGTGAGACCCACCGCCTCATGCTCCGCCGTCGCGGTGGTCGGGCGGGCAGGATGGGCGATGATGCCGAGCGGGCGGCGCGGCAGCCGCACACGCCCCATCGTGGGCAGGAGTATCAGCCACTCGCCGAGCGCGAGCAGGATGATGCCCTGCATTCGCCAGACCGCGCCATAGGTCGTGTTCTTGACGAGGTCACTGATCCGCCCCCACGCGAGCGCCGCACCGAGCGTGATGCCATTGACCGTCGCCACCTGCACGACGAGCGAGAAGAGATGCGCGCCGAGGGCGATACCGAGCGCGATGAAGAGCCAGCGCTGCATCCGCTGATCGAGCGTGCGACTGAGAGCCGCGCGCTCCTCCTCCGGCAGTTCCTTCAGGGCGGGGAGGATAGTCGCCAAAAAGACGCCGATCCCGCCGACAAGTGCGGCGATTCCGGCATAGCGCAGCCCGCGCAGCAGCACGGCGAGGAAGGGCGGGCGGTTCGAGGTCGAGATGCCCGCAATGTCCGGCACACTGGCGACCGGGGCGGGCGGCGGATCACCCGGGAGCGCGACCGTAAAGACGAACGCGCCGCGCACGGGGTGGCCGTCCGGCGAGAGCACTTGCCAGAGCACCGAATAGACGCCCGTCGTCAGCTTCGGCACGCCGATGGTCAGCGCGGACGGATCGCTACCGGCCGCCGGGTTCGGTACCGTCGTCACGGGCCGCTGGCTCGCATCGAAGATCGTCACCTTGCTGAAACCGGCCTGAAGGGGCTGATCGAAGTGGAGCGTAATCGTCTCCGGTGAATGATCGAGCGTGCTGTTCGGCACGGGGTCTGTCTGCAATAGTGAGGTGTGCGCCGCGACCGGCAGGGGGAGGAGCGCCATCCCGAAGACCAGCACGAGCGCGATCAGGCAGACGCCGACCATCGGCATACTCCGCCCGCCGCGTTTCGTTCTCCTGATTTGTCGCCGTGAGATCGTCACGCCTGCCTGCTTGCGTCTCATCGGAATCCGCCTGCCCACCGAGAGTGTACCACCGCATCCGGCTTGCCACGCCGCTATACCGAAGTACGGCGCGCGGCGCATCCTCGGATTGCCTCGCACTCCATGTATGATAGTTCTGAGGAGACGGCCGAAGCTGAAGGAGAACGCATGGCACGCGCGGAGCAACCAAATATTGTCCTTGTCATTACGCACGATACGGGCACGCATCTCGGCTGCTACGGCGCGGGGGTGGCGACGCCACAACTGAACAGGCTCGCTGCGGAGGGCGTGCGATTCGACCGCGCCCACTGCACCGCGCCGCAATGCTCGCCGAGCCGCGCCAGTCTGATGACCAGCCTCTACCCGCACACGAACGGCATGATGGGCCTCGCGCATCGCGGTTGGGAACTGCGCCCCGACGTTCGCTGCCTGCCCCACTATCTCGCGGACGGCGGCTACGCGACGTACCTCTTCGGCTTCCAGCACGAAGCGTACAAGAACCCTGCGCGGCTCGGCTACCAGCACATTGATACCGCAGCCATCCAGGCATCAGCGGTGGCGGAGAAGGTTCGCGATTGCATCCTGAGCCAGCCGGACGCGCCCTTCTTCATCATGGCAGGCTTCGATGAGACGCACCGCCCGTTTGACCGCCCCGGCTACGACGGCGACCCGCCGGAATCCGTAACCGTCCCGCCGTGGCTGCCGGACATCCCCGCAGTGCGGACAGAAATCGGGCAACTGAACGGCATGGTGAAAGCCGTTGACCGCGCCGTGGGGGAGATTCGCGCGGCGATTGCGCGCCATCCGCAGGCGGACAACACGCTCTTCATCTATACGACCGATCACGGCATCGCCATGCCGCGCGCGAAGGGGATGCTCTACGAACCGGGGATGCGCACCGCGCTCCTTATGCAGTGGCCGGCGGGCTTCGCGGGCGGACGGCACAGGGATGATCTGCTCGTCAACGTGGACATCCTGCCGACGCTCCTCGACGCAGCGGGGTTGCCTACCCCCACCGGATTGCACGGGCGCACCTTCCTCCCGCTCCTGCGCGGTGAGCCGTACCGCCCGCACGATCACATTTTCGCCGAACTAACGTGGCACGACCGTTACAACCCGATGCGCGGCGTCCGCACGACGCGCTACGCCTCCATGCGCAGTTTCATCGCAGCGCCGCTCGTCTACATGCCGTCTGACATCCTCGCCGGTCTCTCCGGGCAGGCGCTCGCCCCCGGGTATTACGGTGCGATCCGCCCGCCGGAGGAATTGTATGACCTTGCCCGCGATCCCCTCGAACAAACGAATCTCGCCGGAGACCCCGCGCACGCGGATGAATTTGCCCGCCTGCACGGCCTCGTGGACGACTGGATGCGCGCGACGGATGACCCACTGCTGTACGGCCCGATAGCGGGCATGGCGGGCGACGAGCCGGGCTGGGGCTACCCCTTCCCGCCCGTCGCGTGAGTGCTCCCACGATCCCCCAACAAATTATCTCAAGCCCCCGCAGTAGGGACGCTGATACAGAGGCGGGTAACGAAACGTGGAGGGCAGGCGGAAGGGCGA
>JAICJW010000251.1 GCA_025928215.1 Chloroflexia bacterium
ACCTACGTGCGAGAGGCGGGCTTGCCGCGCACGCTCCACGCCGGGGAGACGGTCGGGCCGGAGAGTATCTGGGACGCTCTGACGACGCTCCATGCGGACCGCATCGGCCACGGCGTGCGCGTCGTGGAGGACCCGAAACTGCTCGAACTGCTCTATGCGATGCAGGTGCCGTTGGAAGTCTGCCCGACGAGCAATGTCCGCCTCGGCCTTTATCCGGACATCGCCACGCACCCGATCGCCACCCTCTGGAAGGCGGGACTCTTCCTCACCGTCAATACCGACGATCCGCCGATGTTCGAAACGACCCTCGCGGACGAATACCGCGCCCTCGCTGCCACCCACGGCTTCACGGCGGACGAGATCAAAGAACTCGTCTTGAACGCCGTCCGCGCCGCCTTCCTCCCTGCCGCCGAGAAGCAGGCGATGCTGGCGGCGTTCGAGGCGGAGATGGGACCAATCTACCCTCCACCGTCTTGACACCACGACAGACCGTCATACCATAGAATCCAGAGAGCGAGGGAAGAAATAGTCAGGCGGCCCATACGCGGGCAATGCGATGCATGCCGCGCGGCGCAGCCCGTATCGCGGAGAGGTGAGAGACGATGGAACAGACAATGCAGGACTATCCGCTCACCGTTCAGCATGTCTTGTGGCGGGTCGAGAAACTCTTCTGCCGCAAGGAGATCGTCACGAAGCGCGAGGCGGGCGTGCACCGCTACACCTACGGCGATTTCGCGGCGCGTGTCCATCAGGTCGCCCACATGCTCGAACGGCTCGGCGTCCGTCCCGGCGACCGCGTGGGGACGCTTGCCTGGAACAACTACCGGCACCTCGAACTTTATTATGCCATCCCGTGTATGGGCGCCGTCCTCCACACGCTCAATCTGCGTCTCTTCCCGGAGCAACTAGCCTTCATCATCGAGGATGCGGGGGACACGGTGCTCTGCGTGGACGCATCGCTCATCCCGGTGCTGAACAAGATCGCGGGCAAAATCCCGACGGTGAAGACGATCATCGTCCTCAATGACGGTGGCGATCTGCCCGCGCACGACCTCGGCGAAACGCTGGATTACGAATCGCTCCTTGCGGATGAACCGACGACCTACGCCTGGCCAACGCTGGACGAGCGCGCCCCGGCGGGCGTCTGCTACACCTCCGGCACGACAGGCAATCCGAAGGGCGTCGTCTACAGCCATCGCTCGCAGTTCCTCCACACGATGAGCGTCTTGCAGAAGGGGTGCCTCAATATCGGTGAGGAAGATGTCGTGCTGCCGGTCGTGCCGATGTTCCACGCGAACAGTTGGGGCCTTCCCTACGCGGTGGGGATGGCGGGCGCGAAACTCGTCCTGCCCGACCGCTGGATGGGCGACGGCGCGACGCTGATCGAACTGTGCCAGTCTGAGGATGTCACGATTCTCGCCGGTGTGCCGACGATCTGGATTAATCTGCTCCGGCAGATCGAGCAGACCGGCGCGCAACTGCCGAAGGTGCATACCGTCGTTTGCGGCGGCTCGGCGATCCCGCCCGCGCTGATGGCGGGGATGGAGAAGCAGGGGTTGCGGATGCTCCACGCGTGGGGCATGACGGAAACCTCGCCGCTCGGCACCGTCTCCATCCCGCGCTCGTGGCAACCGGAGGAGGAATCGCTCGCCATCCGGTTGAAGCAGGGGCCGCCGATCCCCGGTGTCGAACTGCGTATCGCCGATCTCTCCACCGGCGCGGAACTGCCCTGGGATGGCGTCGCGTTCGGCGAGGTGCAGGTGCGTGGGCCATGGATCGCCAGCGGCTATCATCACAACGCCGACCCCGGCAAACAGACCGAGGATGGCTGGTTCAAAACCGGCGATGTCGCGACGATTGATCCGGATGGCTTCGTCGCCATCGTGGACCGCACGAAGGACGTCATCAAGTCCGGCGGCGAGTGGATCTCCACCATCGAGCTGGAAGGCGCGATCATGGCGCATCCGAAGGTGCTGGAAGCGACGGTCGTCGGCCTCGCGCATCCAAAGTGGGTCGAGCGGCCCGTCGCCTTCGTCGTCACCAAACCGGAGCATGCGGAGGCGACCACCCCGGAGGAGATCCGCGACTTCCTGACCGACAAAGTCGCCCGCTGGTGGATCCCGGACGAAATCCGCTTCATCGCGGAGATCCCGAAGACCTCGGCAGGCAAGTTCGATAAGAAAGTCCTCCGTGTCAACGCCGCCCCACTCGTCGAAGCGGTGGCGACCTAACCCCCGGCCCCTTCCTCGCGGGCAAGGGGGCCGGGAAGTTAGGTTCTTTCAGGGCGCTTGGGCCTGGGGTTCCCCGTGCAACGTTTCGCGGACGAGGAGAGCGAGGATAAGCGCGGCGATTCCCCCGATTCCGGCGAGGGCAAACGCGGTCGCGGTGAGGCCGAGAGCGTCCGCGACGACGCCGACGACGAGCGGGCCGCCCGCCTGCCCCGCATCGCCGACGAAGCGCCAGATGCCGAGGAATTCGCCGACCGCGTCGGGCGGTGCGAGGTCCGCGCCGAGCGTCATCATCGAGCCGGAGCCCATGCCGTTGCCGAAACCAATCACGCACGCCGCGATCAGGAGACCGAGGAAATTCGTGGAGACCGGAATGAGCGCCACGCCGACGGCCATCACCGCGAACGACGGCACCGAGGCAACCTTGCGGCCAAAACGATCCATCACCCATCCGGCGGGTATGAAAAGCAGCATGTCTATCGCCGTGGAGACGGTGAGGATGACGCCAATCGAGGCGACGTTGAGGTTGAGCACGTACGCGCCGTAGAGCGGGATAATCAGTTGCCGCCCGGAGCGGATCATCGCCGCGAAAATTTGCGCTGAACAGGCGGAAACGACATCCGCCCGGTGCGTCCGCAGCAATCGCCGGACGCTTTCCCAGCGCAGATGGCGCGGCGGAACAACCGCCACACGCTCGCGCGGGTCTTGAATGAAGAGGATGGCGAGCGGCGCGGCGAGTGCCGCGAAGAGCGCGGCCAGCGCGAATGACCACGAGAGACCGAACCGGTGCCCGACGACGCCCCCGATAAACGGACCGGCGAAGAGGCCGAGACGGTTGATGCCGCCAAACGTCGCGATGAACTTCCCCCGCTGGGATCGCGGCGCGACGGCGGTAATGTAGGCGTGGCGGGAAATCCCCCAGAGTGCGGTGCCGACGCCGCCAACGAGGCGGCAAACGAGTAAGACGCTGAACTGATGCCAGAGCGCGATGACGAGCGTCGTGGAGGCGACCAGTGAGATACCGACGAGCATCGCCCGCTGCCGCCCGAACCGGCCGAGCGCCAGACCGGCGGGGAGATCCGCCGCGAGCGTCCCGACGCCTGCCGCCGCGATGACGAGGCTGACGAGGCTGAAGGAGACGCCGAACCCCTTCGCGAAGACCGGCAAGGTGGGGACGAGAACGCCCTGCCCGAAGGAGAGCAGGAACGACGGGACGTAGACGGGCATCACCATCGCGGCCCGCGAAACCTCTTTCTCCGCTGTGACGCGCTGGTCGGCGATGCTCATGCCGGGTAGCATACCCGCATACCGCGCCGCGTGGGAAGGGATAGGCGCGGATATTCGCTGCTCCCATGCGCCCCGCTCCGCGTGCGTTGGCGAAAAGAACCGTGGCATCGGTCATGCGGCTTCCCGGTCAACATGCTGTCGCAACAAGGAGCCGCATCTATGCTGAAGTCACTCGGGCGCATCTGTCTCTCCGGCATCTTCATTATTGCGGGGGCGGAAGCCTTTAAGGCACCCGGCCCGCGCACCGGCAAAGTCGAGGGTGCGGGCATCCCGCAGCCGGAAGTGGCCGTCAAGGTCAATGGCGCGACGATGGTCATCGGGGGCATTCTGCTCGCGCTCGGCATCGTGCCGAAGGCTGCGGCGGGTGCATTGATCGGCACGATGATCCCGACGACGCTCGTCGGTCATGCCTTCTGGAAGGAAGAGAAACCGCAGGCCCAGAGCGTGCAGCGCGTGCAGTTCCTCAAAAACCTCGGCCTCGTTGGCGGCCTCCTCTGGGTCATCGCGGAAGCGCCCGAAGAGCAGCGCGTGAAGGATCACACCGAGATTGAGACGTTGCCGATGTGACATCGTCGGGGCGCATAGCATGCGCCCGATTTCCTTTTCTATCGTGTGAAGGTTCGTGCCACGGCAAGAGGGCGCATGCTATGCGCCCCTACAACGGTTTCAACGCTCCGGCGAACTGCCGTTCAAGTACGATCTCGACACGATCGCCTGCGTGGAGATCGTTGTATCTTCGCGCAGCGTCCCATCCAGATCGGTGGCGACGAGGCGAGGCGAAGCCATTTGAGGCTTGAATGTTATGGAAGTATTGGCAAGAGCGGTTGTTACTTCTTTAGAGTAATCCAATAATTCTCCCAATCTCCCGTCGGGGATTTAATCTCCAGGCCCCGATCTACCAAATCCCGTAAGACATATTGGGCACGAAATGCAACCAGTTCATCTCGCACGTAGAGAAACTGTAGAGATTTCAGATGGCGAATTTTCTCAAGCCCGACATGACTTACTGCCGTGTCCGCGAGTCTAAGTGAGCGGAGGCGCGTGAAACGCCCTAGATATGCCATAGTTCTGTCGTCAATATTGCTGCCGCTCAAATCTAAGTCGATGGGTTCATCTGACGGTAATCCACTGAGGAGACTAATATCAGTAATCCTCGTCATCGGGCTCCGTTCGGATGGCGGAGGTGTTTGTTCTTGTTCAGGCTGTGAAGTCAAGGGGAAGGTTGTAGACTTTTTTGTTCGCGTTTGCCTCGTCGTTATTGCTTTATCAGTTTTCTTTCGCTGTTCCTGTAGAGCCTTCCGCTCTAGATGCAATAATTTTCTCTCCAAGCCCTCCTTGGCATGCCATAGACGGCTCATTCGCGCTTTCTTCTCTTGCTCGAACCTCTGAAGGCTTTGTGAGAGCACAGCAATTTCCCGTTTAGCCTGATCGCATTCCGCTTTATACTCCCAGATTGTAGGGTTCCCGAGATTCGTATTAATCTTGTACTGAAAACGCTCTGCCCTTTTGTTCGCCTGCAATAGACCCCTGCGAATGAGAGTGTACTCATCGTTGAGAATCTTCCATGACCTGACCCCCGAAAAGGTCTCCAGTAATTATGCGAGACTCCCGCTGAACGGATCGATCGCGGGAGGTCAATCATGCGCAAGAGTCAGTTCACTGAGGAGCAGATCATCGGCATTCTCAAACTCGTCAATGCCGGGCAGAAGGTCGCGGATGTCTGCCGCCAGCACAGCATCAGCGAGGGGACATATTACCGCTGGAAGGCGCAGTACGGTGGCCTTGAGGTCAACCAGCTGCGACGGCTGCGACAGCTCGAGGACGAGAACCGCAAGCTGAAGCAGATCGTCGCGGACTTGACGCTGGATAATGTGGCCCTCAAGGACATCGCCACAAAAAACTGGTGACGCCCGCGGCTCGGCGTCAGGCCGTGGGCTATCTCGAAGGACGCTATCAGTTTTCCGAGCGCCGGGCGTGCCGGGTGACCGGCGCCCAGCGCAGGACGATGCGCTACCAACGGCGTCCCCCCAGCGATGAACCGCACCTACGCGAGCGATTGCGGACGCTGGCGGCGGAACATCCGCGCTGGGGCTATCGCCGCTTGCATATCTTGCTGCGGCGTGAGGGGATGACCATCAACCGCAAACGGGTCTATCGGCTCTACCGACTGGATGGCCTGGCGGTCCGACGGCGCACGCGCAAGCGGGCAGCGCGGGCAATACGCGGGGTCGTACAACCGGCGTGGCGACGCGGGGAGGCGTGGGCGATGGACTTCATGCAGGACACACTGGCCGACGGTCGCCGCTTCCGGACGCTGAATATCCTCGATACGGTGACCCGCGAATGCCTGCGCATCGAGGTAGACACGTCATTGCCGGGGAAACGCGTGGTGCGGGTGCTGGATCAGTTGGTAGAGCGGTACGGCACGCCGAAGCAGATCACCGTGGACAATGGGCCGGAGTTCACGGGGCGGGCGCTCGATGCGTGGGCGTATCAGCATGGGGTAGGGTTGGATTTCATCGATCCGGGCAAGCCGATGCAGAACGGGCACCTTGAAAGCTTCAACGGCAAGTTCCGCGACGAGTGCATGAACCTGCATTGGTTCCTGACCCTGGACGACGCACGGCGGATCATCGCGACGTGGGAGGAGGAATACAACACGACGAGGCCGCACAGCGCGCTGGGGAATCAGCCGCCAGCGGTGTATGCTCGGCGGCACATGCAACGGCACGACGAGGCGGATTGCCACGCACAGGTGGCGGACTGAGGAGGGTGTAGTGGTAGCGAAGGAGATGGTCCAGGCGGCGGTCGATGGCTATTTCGCGGCGAATAGCGCGCTCGACGCCGATGCGGTGGCGGCGTTGTTCGCGCCCGATGCGCGGATGTACCGCGTGCCGGGCGCGCCACCACTGGAAGGGCGGGAGGGGATCCGGCAGGCATACCGGGAGCTACTCGGCGCGATGGCGCGGTTCGACGCGCCGCCGATCCACACCTACCTCTACGGCAACGGTGCGGCGGTACTCTATCGCGGCGAGCTGACAGCGAAGCGCGGGGAGTCGGTGGCGACGGAAGGGATCGACGTCTTCACGATCGATGAGGCGGGACAGATCGAAGAGATTCGCTTCTATTTCGACCCGGTTCCGGTCTATGCCGCCCTTCGGGGCTAACGAGGTCAGCATGGTGTCATGTCCAAGTGGAACGGGAAGTCTTCAATAATCGCTGGTCACCATCCGGGGTGCAGGTCATGCCTGGGTTGATCCCTATCAAAATCCCGCTATGGCATATCATGAGTATGACTTCGAACCTGTATATACCGCAGATGCCGGTCAGTTCCTCGGTTTAA
>JAICJW010000230.1 GCA_025928215.1 Chloroflexia bacterium
ATTCCATTTCCAGCCGCCGTTCGAGGCCGAACAGAAGCGCGCCACCGCCGGCAAGCGTGATGCCCTGCTCCATGATGTCCGCGACGAGTTCTGGCGGCGTCTCTTCGATGCTGCTTTTGACGAGGTCCACAATCGTGCTGACGGGGCCGGAGATCGCATCCCGCAACTCGACGGACGAAATCTCGATCTCCTTCGGCAGGCCCGTCAGGAGGTCGCGCCCCCGGAGCATTACGCGCCGCTCCTGTTCGAGTGGGTAGGCGCTCCCGGCGGCGATTTTCGCATTCTCCGCCATCCGCTCGCCGATCACGAGGTTATGATCGCGCCGGGCGTACTGGATAATTGCGTCGTCAATCTCGTCTCCGGCGATGCGGATCGAGTTATTGACGACGATACCGCCGAGCGAGATCACCGCGACCTCCGTCGTGCCGCCGCCGATGTCCACGATCATGCTGCCGACCGGCTCATTGACGGGCAGGCCCGCGCCGATCGCCGCCGCCATCGGCTCCTCGATCGTGTACGCCTCGCGCGCGCCGGCGGAGAGCGCGGCATCTTTCGCCGCCCGCTTCTCGACCTCGGTGACGCCGGAGGGAATGCCGACGACGACGCGCGGATGCGGCGCCATCACGCGCTGCGGATGCACCTTCGTAATGAAGTAGCGGAGCATCAGCTCGACGGTGTCGAAGTCCGCGATCACGCCATCCTTGAGGGGTCGGACGGCGATGATGTTGCCCGGCGTCTTGCCGAGCATCGCCTTCGCTTCCGCGCCAACGGCGAGCGCACGCTTCGTCCGCGAGTCAATCGCGACGACCGACGGTTCCGAAACGACGATCCCCCGCCCGCGCACATAGACCAGCGTGTTCGCCGTCCCCAGGTCTATGCCAAGATCGCGGCTGAACGCGCCAAGAAAATAATCAAAGGGGCGGAACATGTGCCGGGTGGCCTCCCCTGCCCACCGTCCGGTGGACATTCATTGCAACCATGCGTATACCACCGTCGCGTCGGTGCGCCGCGGTGTCGGGTGAGTATACACGATCACCCGACATAATGTGTGACCGCACCGATATGATATACTCCGGCCCCGACAGGGGTTGATGCGGGCAGAGGGGAGAAGTGGGCATGGACGACGACGCACGCAGACGCATCCGGCGCGCGATGCATGCCCGGCAGGCGTCAAGCCCGAAACTGCGCGGTCAGTACAAGCGCGCGATCCGCGCCGCCCGACTCGAGCAGGAAGCGCGTGGGCAAACGGAGCCTGGCCCGCGCACCGCGCGCGTCCGTCAGACCGAAGCGATGCCGGCGATTGTGCCACCGCCAACAAAGCGCAAAAGCCCCGCACGGTGGGTGATCGCCCTCGGGTTAATTCCGATTCTGCTGCTGCTCGGCATCGGTGCGTACGCCCTTAATATCATCATCCATGCCGATAATGCGGCGAATAAGATCGCGAAAGCCCCCTTGCCGCGCGGGCAGGCAATTGCCGCCACAGACACCCCGCTGCCAACGAATACACCCAATGCGTTCGGCACCATTGCACCGCTTCCAACGGTTTCCACCGCGCAAACAACGCCGATCCCGACCGCACCGCCGCCGATTAACTTCGACCGCAAGGACCCGTTCACGATCCTCATGCTCGGCGTGGACACCCGCGAGGGCGACACGGACCCGTCCCGCTCTGACACGATCATCCTCGCATACGTGGACCCGCTGGAGAAACACGTCAATCTCCTCTCCATCCCACGCGACCTACTCGTCACGCAGGCGGGCGGCTTTGGGCAAGCGAAGATGTCCGATGTCTACGCGAACGGTGTAATCAACAAGTATGTGGATCCAACGCGCGGCGGCATCGCCCTCGTTCGGGACACGATCGAGCAGAACTTCCGTATTCAAATTGACTACTATGCGCAGGTGGACTTCCTCGGCTTTCGGAAAATCGTGGATGGCTTCGGCGGCGTGACGGTGGACAATCCCTACCCGATCCTGGACGGCTCCTATCCGACCGACGATTATCAGTTCACGCGCGTCTTTTTCCCGGCGGGACCTGTGCATCTCGACGGCGATGAGGCGCTGAAGTTCGCCCGCACCCGGCACGATGACAACGACTTCCAGCGCAACCAGCGCCAGCAACAGGTGATCCTCGGCATCCGGCAGCAGGCCTTGCAACTCAACCTGCTTTCGAAGGCGACGGGGTTGATTGACACCCTCGGCGACTCGGTGAGCACCGATTTCCCACGGGGGACGCTCAATAGCAACTGGATCGGCTTCGCCAAGTTCGGCACCGACCTCCAGCAGAATGCGATCCAGCAATTTTCGCTCACCGATCTACTGCGCGACACGACGATCAATGGCGGCTACTACGCGACGCTCGATTGGAATCTGGCCATCGCCCGCGCCAAGCAATTCTCCCCCAAGGAGAATCGAGACAGCATCGCCGCCCAGGCGAACGCGGGCGTGAATACCACTGCGAAAGTCGTCGTGGAGAACAGCACGCGCAACGGCGGCTTCGCCAACCGCTGGACGGCGACGCTGCAAAAGCAAGGGTACGCAAATGCGACCTACATTGACGCGCCGCCAGCCATCAAGGGCAATGTGCCGAAGACGAAGATCCTCTATTTTTCACCGGATAACGAGAAGACCGCGCTCGCCCTCGCCAAAACGCTCGGCCTCAACCCGGACAGTATCAACGGGAATACGAAACGCCCCCCTGAAGCGGGGGATGCCGAAATCCTCATCCAACTCGGCGACGACACGAAAGAACCCGGCCCCGTGCCTCCCTGCTGCTGATGAAGTTCGGAGTTCGAGGATTTACTTCGAACCGCGAACCGCGAACTCCGAACTCGTTACTGGAACGTCCAGGTCACGCTGGTGCCGGTGTGGATGCGCTGGATCGTTTCGCCGAGGATCTCCGCGACGGAGAGTTGCGTAATCATCTCCGGATAGCCGTCCGCCGGGAGCGGGATCGTGTCGGTGCAGACCAGTTCCTGAATTGGGCTGTCGGTGAGCCGCTCGAAGGCCGGGCCGGAAAAGACCGGATGCGTGCAGGCGGCATAGACGGCGGATGCGCCGTGCTCGACCGCCGCCATCGCCGCGTGGCAGATACTGCTGGCCGTATCAATCTCGTCATCCACGATGAGCACCGGGCATCCCGCGACACTGCCAATCACATTCAATACTTCGGACTGATCGTCGTTGCCGACACGGCGCTTCTCCACGATCGCCAGTGAGGCATCCACGAGCGTTGCGACATTGCGCGCCCGCTTGGCGCTGCCGAGGTCCGGCGCGAGCACGACGAGATTCTTCAATTGCTTCTCGCGGAAGTAATCACCGATCAGAAATGACGCGGTCAGTTCGTCCACCGGGATATTGAAGAAGCCCTGGATCTGCCCGGCGTGAAGATCCAGCGCCAGCACCCGGTTCGCCCCCGCCACGGAAATCAAGTCCGCGAGCAGCCGCGCGGTGATCGGCACGCGTGGCTGGTCCTTCTTGTCCGTGCGCCCATAGCCGAAGAAGGGTAGAACCGCCGTAATCCGCCCCGCCGATGCGCGCTTCAAGGCGTCAATCATGATTAAGAGCTCCATGATCGAACGGTTGATCGGGCGGCAGAGGGGCTGGACAATGAAGACGTCGTTCTCACGCACGCTCTCAAGGATGCGCACGAAGATATTCTCATTCGAGAACTCGAAGACCTCGGCGCGGCCAAGCGGAATGTCAATCGCGCGGCAGATACGCTCGGCAAGCGCCCGGTTGGCATTCCCGGTAAAGACGCGTAATTCGCCGTAGACACTACTCATTGTCGCCACCCCTCGCCAGTGTCCTCTTCGCCCGCGGCGGCGCGCTCCTGGGCGATGTACATCGCGAGGCCCGCCTCCGCTGCCGCTTGCTCCGCGATTTGCTTACTCTTACCCCGCCCGGTCGCGAGCACCCGATCGTCGAGCATCACGGCGACGGTAAAGCGCTCCTCGTGGTCCGCCCCCGATGTGTCGAGCGTCGTATAGGTCGGCGTGATGCGTTCCCGCTCCTGCACGATCTCCTGAAGCCGCCCTTTAAAGTTCCCGGCCATCGTCCGCGCGACGAGTTCATCCGCCTCGGCATCGAGGATCGGCAGCAGAAAGGCCTCGACCGCCGCGCTCCCCCGGTCAAGCAAGATCGCCGCGAGCAACGCCTCAAACGCGCCACCAAGGACGCGATCCGGCAGTTCGATGCCGCGCTCTCCCTTCGAGATGAGCAGCATGCGATCGAGGCCGATCCGCCGCGCCCAGCGTGCGAGGGTCTGGTTGCTGACGAGCGCCATCCGGCGGCGCGTCAACTGCCCCTCCGGCGCGTCTTTATAGCGGTCATAGAGATAGCGCGCGACGATGAAGCCGAGCGCGGCATCGCCGAGGAATTCGAGCCGCTCGTTCGATTCGGTCGCGCTCGCGTCCTCATTGAGATAGGAGCGATGGATGAGTGCCTCGCGCAGTAAATCCCACCGCGCAAACGGAATACCGAGCATCGTCGCGGCCAGCGCGATTTCCGGCTCCATCTGCTTGAGCGTCGGCTTTCGCTTTGCGCTCGCTCTCCGCGTATGTGCCCGCTGTGAAATAGCGCCTGTCCTCCCGCTGAATGTCCTCCATGCATCCGCGCCCATACGGGGGATGTCATGCCGTAATGAGTATAGCATCGGGGCGTGCTGAGTACCGCGTACTGAGTGCCAGGCAGTTCGCAGCCTCGGCGGTCGGAGATCGGCGGAGAATGATACACTAGCGCGGGCGCGGCGGTAGTGTGTTCGCCCTCAGTATT
Organism: Chloroflexia bacterium; assembly: GCA_025928215.1. GTDB lineage: Bacteria > Chloroflexota > Chloroflexia > Thermomicrobiales > JALYUS01 > JALYUS01. The sequence continues at coordinate 4,774 of JAICJW010000230.1, forward strand.
CAGCACTTTTCACTCGTTCTCGTGACCGAAGGGAGTGCATATGCGTGTCGTGGTCACCGGAGGTAGTGGGGGAATCGGTCATCTCGTCTGCATGGACCTCGCCCAGCACGAATACGAAGTGATCAACGCGACCCGCTCCGCCCCGAAATTGCCGCAGCCGGGCGTCAAATTCGCCCAGGCGAACACATCGGACATGGGCGAACTGATCAGCGCCTTCGCCGGGGCGGACGCCGTGATGCACATCGCGGCCATCCCGAACCCGATGCGCAACCCGGCGCAGATCATCTTCAACGAGAACACCGAGGGAACCTATAATGTCTGCGAGGCGTGTTACGCCCTCGGCATCGGCAGCGTCATCTACGCGTCGAGCATCAATCATCTCGGCCTCGACTTCCGTTACCGCGACTTCACGCCCGATTACTTCCCGGTGGACGAGGAGCATCGCACCCTCGCTCAAGATCCGTACGCGCTCTCGAAAGTGGCGAGTGAAGAAATTCTGCACGGCTTTCACCGCCGCTCGGGGATGCGGACGATCTCGATCCGCCCACCGGCCGTCATTCTGCCCGATCAGTATCAGCGACGGTTCGACGCGAACCGCGCGAATCCGCTCGTCGCGGGTGGCTTCCTCTGGACCTATGTGGACGCGCGCGATCTGGCGACCCTCTTCCGCCTCGCCCTCGAACACACGGAACTCAAAGATGAAGTGATCTACGGCACCGCCGAGGATGCCTGGGCCGAGCGCCCACTCGCCGAACTCGTGCCGCAATACTTCGCGCAAGCAGGCAATAAAGCTGCCCACCTGACCGGCACCGATGCGGGCGTCACGAATGCAAAAGCGAAACGCCTCCTCGGCTTCCAGCAACAGTATTATTGGCGCGACCTCGTCAAATGAGTTCGGAGTTCGGAGTTCGATGACCGGATTCCCGCTTCGAACCGCGAACACCGAACACCGAACTCGCGCCCGAAGGGAGTGTTCATGCGTATCGTCGTCACCGGAGGCAGCGGCATCGTCGGCGGATTCGTTGTCCGCACGCTGATCGCGGCGGGCCACGACATCATGAATGTGACCCGACGGCCCCCGCGAGACCCTGTGCCGGGCGCCGGATTTGTGCAGGCCGACATGACCGATATGGGGCAGGTTGTTGGCGCATTAACCTTCCGGGGAAAGGCCGCGGATGCCGTCATTCACCTCGCCGCGCTGCCCAATGTCTGGCCGATCGCGTCATCGCTGCCGACTGACGTTTGGCGGGTCAATGCGCTCTCCGTCTACAACGTCGCGGAGGCGTGCGCGCAACTCGGCATCGCAAAATTCATCGAGACGAGCAGCGTCAATGTCCACCAATATCCGCGTTCGGGCGGGACGATCGCGCCGCCCCGCTGGCCGGTGGACGAGACGACGCCGGAGTGGGTCGTCAATGCCTATGGTCTCTCGAAGATCGCCGGCGAAGCGACGGCCCGGATGCTGCACGCGCGCACCGGCGCGCAGGCGATCTCGATCCGCCCTGCCCTCGTCATCGCGCCGGACGAGTATGCGGCGCGCATCGCCCAGATGCGCGGCGACCGCCCGAAGACATGGCTCAGTTGGTCCTACTCCGATGCTGAAGACCTCGCGGAGGCGTACCGCCTCGCCGTCGAGAGAAACAATCTCGGCTGCGAAGCCCTCTACATCGTCAATGACGAGGCATTCACCGACGAGCCGATTGAGACCTGCATCATGCAGGCATACCGAGACGCCGGGCCGCTCGATATAGGTGTGAAAGGCCACGCGGCGGATATTTCCAACGCGAAGGCCAAGCGGCTGCTCGGCTGGAAACCACGGCATTCATGGCATGACTATGAGAAGGACTGAGGGGAGTGCATATGCGCGTCGTTGTTACCGGCTCCAGTGGGCGCATCGGGCAGCACGTCGTCAAGGAACTCGCCGCACATGACTATGATGTGATCGCGACGGATATCGCCCGCGTGCCGAATGATCTCCCAACCGGCGTCCAGTATGTGCAGGCAGACATGACAAAGCCCGCCGACGTCGTTGGCGTTCTCACCTTCCGGGGCAAAAAGCCGGACGCCGTGCTCCATCTCGCGGCCATTCCCAATCCGACGAAAGACCCGCCGGAGGTTGTCTACGCGACGAATGTCCTCAGTATCTACAACGTCGTGGAGATGGTCGGTACGCTCGGCATTCCGAAACTGATTGAGACGAGCAGCATCAACTGGCTCGGCATGGATTTCCGCACGCACGACTGGTGGCCGTCCTATCTGCCGGTAGACGAGTTCCATCCCCATCAGGCGCAGGACCCATATGCGCTCTCCAAATTCGTCGGTGAGCAAGCAGCAACGATGATCCACAACCGCTGCGGCACCGAAGTGATCTCTATCCGGCCGCCCTACGTCGTCTTCACGGACTGGTGGCCGGATGTGGTGCGGCGCGTCCGCACGGAACCGCTCTCTTTCGCTTCCGGCCTCTGGGCATATATTGACGTACGCGACCTCGGCGTCGCCTACCGCAAGGCGCTCGAAACGCACGTCAACCTGCACGAATCCTTCTATATCGTCGCGGATGACGCCCTCGCCGAACGCCCCGTCGCCGAACTCGCGCCCCAGATTTCACCCG
>JAICJW010000078.1 GCA_025928215.1 Chloroflexia bacterium
CCGGTCACGGCCTGATCGGCTACACCGCAGCCACCGATGGGCATGCCGCCTTGATCGGCTATGCGCAGGCTGCGGGGGGGGTGGGGCTAATCGGGCGGGCACCGGGGAGCGCCGGGGCGTGGGCGGGAGTTTTCTACGGTGATCTGGCGGTCAACGGGGCGTTGCAGGTCTACGGTGCGCCGAAGAATGCGGTCATCAAGCATCCGAAGGATGGGACGTACCGGGCGCTCTACTGTGAAGAGTCAACGGAATCGTGGTTCGCGGATTATGGCCGGGGGACGCTGGCGGAGGGCAAGGCGGAGGTCGCGCTCGATCCCGACTTCGCCGCGCTCGTGCATACCGACGATTATCATGTCTTCCCCGTCTCGCACGACGCCGCGAGTAAAGGACTTGCCGTGACCGCACATCGCCATGACGGCTTCACGGTGCAGGAGCATGGCGGCGGCGTGAGTGGCGGGGCGTTCTCGTACCGGATCGTCGCCAGGCGGAAGGATATCAAGGGCGAGCGGTTGGCAAAGGTCTCCCCGCCTCCGTCTCTCGATACGTCCTCCGCCGGGCCGAAGAAGCCTTGAGATAGGCGATACCCGGCCAATGCGTGGCACGTTTATGGCGCCTGCGCGTACTCGGCGATGACCACGGCATCTTCATGAGGTATGCCCGCTCTGCGGTAGACTGACGCTGTTGCATGAATGGTTGATTGGTTGGAACAGCGAGGGCATCTCATGGACGGTGGGGAGCAAGAAGGAAAACTGGCGGGCAACGTCGCGCTCGTGACAGGCGCGGGGCGGGGGATCGGGCAGGCGATCGCGCTCGCCTTCGCCCGCGCCGGTGCGGACATCGCCGTCCATTATCGCAATTCGGCGGTGGGCGCGGAGCGGACGGCGAGCGACATCCGCGCCCTCGGTCGGCACGCTGAGACGCTACAGGCGGACATCGGCGTCGTCGCCGAGGGACAACGGCTCGTTGCGGATACGGTCGAGCGGTTCGGGCGACTCGATATCCTCGTCAATAACGCGGGCACATTTGATACGACGCCGCTCTTCCGTATCACCGAAGCGCGTTTCGATGCAATCATGGCTACCGATTTCAAGGGGCCGTACTTCCTCGCGCAGGCTGCCGCGCGGCAGATGGTCGCGCAGGAGAGTGGGGTAATAATCAATGTCGCTTCCGGCGTCGCGAAGGACGCCGACCCCGGCTATTTCGTCGGCACGCCATACGCGGGCGCGAAAGCGGCGCTCTGGCGTGCGAGCCAGCGACTGGCGATGGAACTCGGCCCATACGGCATCCGCGTCAACGTGATCGTCCCCGGATTCATCCATTCCAAAGCCGGGCCGCTCCCCGAGTATGTTCGTTCCCGCTTCGCGCCCCTTGCCGCCCTGAAGCGCACGGGCGTGGTGGAGGATGTCGCGCGCGTCGCCCTCTTCCTCGCATCCGATGACTCCCGCTTCATCACCGGCCAAACGCTCGTCGTGGATGGCGGAATCCGCATGCATTAATTGGAAACCGATTGAACCGCGCCCTCGCAGGGGGCGCGGTTCAATCGGTTTCGATTATGTGTAGTGCGTTTCCTGGGTCTGCTCGTGCTGTTCGCTGCTCTGCGCGTCGGTGTGAGGTTCGCCTTCCGGCGACGCGCCGGTCGCGGCATTCATTTGCCGCTGCAACTCCTCGCGCAAGCGACGGATTTCCGAGACGGTGTTGTTGATACGCTCGAACAGTTCGGTGTTCGAGGCGACGCCCGCCTGCAACAGCCACGTCGCGCTCTCCGCACGGGTGGCGAACAGACCGGCCTCGACGAGGCTGTCAATCGCGGCGAGTGTCCGGTCGTCCACCCGCAGGCTGAGGACGTTCGAGCGGCGATTATCGCCACCACCGGGGCCGCCGTTCTGCGCCTCACCCTCGAAGAATTGCTTGAAAAAGCGCCGCCATTCGGGATCGCCGGGGCGGAACCCCTCGCGGAATGCCTCGCGCATCCGCCGCTTCATCTCCGGCCAGGGAATCTGCGGGCCACCCTCGGCCCAGCGGGGGCCAAAGTCGCCAGAACCGGGGCCGTGCCGCTCCGATCGTGGGCCGTGCTCGCCGTGTGGTTCTCGTCCTTCGTACTGCATCGTCGTCACTCCTTGCCTATCCCGCGCCGCAAATGTAATTTGTAACTCGTCGGCGCGTCATCAGGTTACAACTCAATCTACGCGCCGTCAAGCCCGTGGGTTGCGCACCCGATGGTACAATCGCGCGATGACCTGTCGCCTGCCGCCATCACCTCTCCCCGGTTTGCCGGATATCCTCGCACCGGGCCTCGCCCTCGTCTTTCTCGGCTCCAATCCGAGCATCCGCGCCAGCGAGACGGGCCACTATTACGCGCATCCCGGCAATCGTTTCTATCCGCTTCTCTTCGAGGTGGGGCTGACACCCCGGCGGTTGATGCCGGAAGAGGATGCTCTGTTGCCGACCTTCGGCATCGGCCTGACGGATTTGCATCCGCGCCCCTCCCGCCGCGCGCATGAGGTGCCGGACGCGGCCTATCGCGCCGGGCGAGAGCGAATTGCCGTGCTGCTGGCACGCTATCAGCCGCGCTGGCTCTGCTGCAACGGCGCGCGGGTCTACCAGAACCTCACCGGTGCGGCCGGTCCGGTGCGGTACGGGCCACAAAGAGGCGAGATCGCGGGTTGCCGCCTCTTCGTCGTCCCCAGCACCTCCGGCCTCAACAGCGCTCTGACTACCGTGCGCCGCGATGCCTTCTTCGCCCTGGCAGCAGCAGTGCATCCGCCGATGTAGGAAAAAGTGCGTCACTTTCTAAAGATCACCGCTCATCGTTCCATCCGATTGCTTTCGCCATGCGGCGGGCATCGGCGCGTGCTATCCTTGCATAGGATGATCGGCACCGGAAATGAGGGGCGCGATGGATTTTATCGAGGGTGGCACTGCGGTACTCTATGCCATCATACTCTACGGCATCTATTACGGTATCCTTGGCATGCAAGTGTACAAAGTGCTGACGGCGGACGAGGAACCAATGACGCGCGTCTTCTGGTTCGTCGGTATCGTTTTCGTCTCTATCATGGTCTGGGCGATCGTCGGCGCGGTCGTCTATTGGGGTATCCTGATCTGGTTCCGCATCTGGCTTGGCTCACAACCGCAAACCTGGTTACAGGAAGTTCTCAGCGATACCGGCTGGTTCCCCTTCGGGCTGATTCTCCGGTACGGGCCGGTCCCGACGGGCGCCGTGCGCGGCGGGTTCATCTTCCTCGGCTATCCCGTTGTCGTGCTGATCGCCGCCGGAGTGGTGGCACTCTGGCTGCGCGTTCGGGGTGGGTGGGAGAGAATAACGGCACGCCGGGAACCGATCGAACCCGGCGCGCCAACGCACACGAAAGAGATCGCCCGATGAAGCGTGCATTGATGACGTGGGGTGGCTGGCCTGAGCATGAACCCGAGCAGTGCGTCCAGGTATTCGCGCCCTTCCTGCGCGCGCGGGGATACGAGGTCATCATCGCCGACACGCTCGATCTGTACGGCGATGCATCGTTCATGCGGTCGCTCGATCTGATCGTTCCCGTCTGGACGCAGAGCGCGATCTCCCGCGAGCATCTGGACGGATTGCTCGGCGCGGTGGCAGGTGGCGTCGGTATCGCGGGCTGGCACGGCGGCATGGCTGATTCGTTCCGGGAGAGTGTGGACTATCAGTTCATGGTCGGCGGCCAATGGGTGGCGCATCCCGGCAACATCATTGACTATACCGTGCATATCACGAATCACGATGATCCGATCACCGCCGGGATTGATGACTTCGCGATGCATTCCGAGTGCTATTACCTGCATGTGGATCCATCGAACGAGGTGCTGGCGACAACGACCTTCAGTGGTGATCTGTTGCCCTGGATCTCTGGAACGGTGATGCCGGTCGTCTGGAAGCGGCAGTGGGGTGCGGGGCGTGTCTTCTACAGTTCATTAGGCCATGTCGCGAGCGATTTCGACGTGCCGGAAGCGCGAGAAATCATGCAGCGCGGCATGCTCTGGGCGAGCAAATGAGAAGTAGCCAGTAGTCAGTAGCCAGTAGTCAGTAGTCGGTAGTCAGAAGGGACGCGAATCCACTGACTACTGACTACCGACTACTATGGAGGAAGCGTGGCAGAGCCAGTCAAGGTCGGTATCGTTGGCTGCGGGACGATCAGCGCCATCTATCTCACAAACGCGCAAAGGCTGTCCGCGATCGAAATTGTCGCCTGTGCCGATCTCATTGTGGAGCGGGCGGTGGCGCGGGCGGCGGAATACGGTGTGCCGAAGGCGTGCAGTGTCGCGGAACTGCTGGCGGACCCGGAAATTGAGATCGTGCTGAATCTGACGATTCCGAACGCGCACGCCGAGATCGCGCTGGCGGCGCTGGAGGCTGGCAAATCGGTCTACAACGAGAAGCCGCTGGCGATCAGCCGCGAGGACGGTCAGCGGATATTGGCAGTGGCGGCGGCGAAGGGGCTGCGCGTCGGCTGCGCGCCGGACACCTTCCTCGGCGGCGGCATTCAGACCTGCCGCAAACTGATTGACGATGGCGCGATCGGGCAGCCAGTGGCCGCTGTTGCCTTCATGATGAATCACGGCCCGGAGCACTGGCATCCCGATCCTGACTTCTATTATCAAGTCGGCGCGGGGCCGATGTTCGATATGGGGCCGTACTACCTCACGGCGCTCGTCAATCTGATCGGCCCGGTGCGCCGCGTCACGGGTTCGGCGCGGATCAGCGCCGCGGAACGCACGATCACCAGCGCGCCCAAGTATGGCACGACGATTCACGTCAACACGCCGACACATGTCGCGGGGCTGATGGATTTCGCGAGCGGCGCGGTCGGCACGATCATCACCTCGTTCGATGTCTGGGGGAGCAACCTGCCGCGCATCGAAATCTACGGCACCGAAGGTACCCTGAGCGTGCCGGACCCGAACACCTTCGGCGGCCCGGTGCGCCTCAACCGCGCGCGGCAACAGGAATGGGAGGACGTGCCGCTGATGTATGGATACGCGGAGAACAGCCGCCATATCGGCGTCGCCGATATGGCGGCGGCGATCCGCTCCGGCCGGTCGCATCGGGCAAGCGGCGCGCTGGCATACCATGTTCTCGATCTGATGCACGCCTTCCATGATGCCTCCCGCATGGGCACACATATTGACGTGGCAAGCACCTGCGACCGTCCCGCGCCCTTGCCCATCGGCCTCGCACCGGGCGATGTCGGGGCGTAAGCCGTGGGATATACAGGGTACGGATCGCGAAGCCGAAGGAGTACCCGGATGGTGACAAAGACCGAAGCGACGATTGAAGACCTCTACAATGCGCCGGACGACGGCAAATACGAACTCGTGGACGGAAGGCTGGTATATATGTCCCCCACGGGATTACGACCGACGCGTATCTCGCAACGCATTTGCCGCGCGCTAGAGCATTATGAGGAAGCGACCGGCAGTGGAATGGCGATCGGGGATAACCTGGGCTTCATCGTTCGGCAGCCACGCGTGCGCTCCTTCAGCCCGGACGCTGCGTATATCGCCACCGCGCTCACTGAGACAGATGATTTTGTCGAGGGCGCGCCGGTATTTGCCGTCGAGGTGCGCTCGCAGGGCGATTACGGCCCGGCGAGTGATGCGGCATATGCCGCAAAGCGCGCGGACTACTTCGCGGCAGGCACGCGGGTTGTCTGGGATGTCAATCCACGCGCGCAGACCGTCGCCAGCTATCGCGCCGATGCTCCCGATGCGCCGCGTCTCTTTCGCTCGGAGGAGATCGCAGACGCGGAACCCGCACTCCCCGGTTGGCAGATGGCCGTGCGCGATATTTCCCGTGTCTGAGTAATGAGCAATAGGGTGGGTTTCGTAACGGCGGAGTCACTATTGTCAGAGTGGCATCGGCCCCGCTTCGTCCTCATTCGGGGTATAGGGCCGCTCGCCCGTCATCATGCCGACGGCGCGCTCTTTGAGGACGATGCCGATCTCCTTCACCTGCTCGCGCGTCTCCTCGCCCGTTTTCGGTGAGAGCAGGAGCGTCGCGATCACGCCGGCGAGGAGGCCGAGCACAAAACCGAACCGGAAGCCGCCGCGTGAATCTGGCGCGTCGTCATTCGGGAGAAAGGTGCTATGCCCGATCGCGAGGGGAGCGGCGTGCTGCTGCTCGATGTGTTCCATCGTCTCCTCCGGTGATTAGACGGTCGGGCCGCTTTCGCCGTCGCGGTTCGTGGCCGCTTTCGCCATCGCCCGCATCCGTGCGAGATTCTTGGCGAGTCCGATGATCGGTGTCGCGACCTGCTCGGAGACGAATTCCGTCGTCCCCTTGACGCGCTGGGCGGTCTGCGTCAGTTCGCCCGCCGTTCGGGTCAGTTCTTCGAGGACGGGAATCAGTTTATCTTTCATCAGCAGTGAGACGTAGGCGAAGATGCCGACCATCGCCGCGAGCAGCAGCACGGTGACGACGAAAAGCCCGGCGAGGAAGATGATCGCGAGATCGCGCAGTTGCTGGAGGCCGTCCCAGTGGTAGAGCAGGATGCCGACGATGATTAACAGGACGAGCAACCCACCGGCGAGAATAAACGGCAACGCTTTCTTCATTCCTCGCTCCTTCAACGTGTCACGTGTTGCCCGCACCCGGTCGCGAGCGATTGCCGACGCCTCTCTGTTCCTCGTTACTCCCCGGTTTCCGCCCGTGTAATCGCACGGAAGGTGATGAGCCATGCCAGCAGAATGGCGCCGAAACCGCCCACGAGCGCGGAGCCGACCGGGACATTGCCGTACCGGAGCCAGCCGCCACCCGCGAGTGTCGCCGCGATCTCACCCGCGAACACACCGACCACCGCCGCGACGAGATAAACCGGCAGTTGCCACAAGGATCGCCCGAGCATCGCATGTGCGAGTAGGCCAAGAATCCCGGCAAGCAGGACGCTCAGAAGCACCGACGGGGACACGGCAACCTCCTCACTCTCCCTCGCCAATGACCGCGAGATCGCGCGTCGCGATAACGGCGATGGGAGATGCAGTTTGCATGCCAGCCAGCGCGTCCATAGCCAGCGGAGTGCCGTCGCCCCGCTCGACGCGGGCGATTGTGCCGCCGCCGAGCACCTCCTCGCCACGGTAAAAGACCACCGCCTGGCCCGGTGTCGCGGCGGGCTGTCGGAGTCCGTCGGGAAAGACGAGGCGCGCCGTCCGCTCCGGCAGCGGCGTCAGAATCGCCGGTACGGGCGTGCTCCGGTAGCGCACCATCGCCGCGACTGCGACCGGTTCCGTCGGCGTTTCGCCGATGAATAGGACATCGTCGGCGACGAGCGCATACGCCGTGAGATCATCGGCGCTACCGATGACGACGCGGTTCGTGTCGCGCTCCATCCCGACGACGTAGCGCCGCTCACCCTGCGCGATACGCAGGCCGCGCCGCTGCCCGACGGTGTAATGCCCGATCCCCGCATGCTGACCGACGACCGCGCCGCCGGTGTCCACGATCTCACCGGGCGTGAAGGCGTCCGGCTGCCGCTCAGCGACGATGCGGGCGTAATCGCCATCCGGCACGAAACAGATGTCCTGGCTCTCCGGCTTCTCCGCGACGGGCAGATCGTGCGCCCGCGCGATTGCCCGCACTTCCCGCTTCGTCAGCGTGCCGAGCGGGAGGAGCGTGCGCGCCAGTTGCTGCTGCGTGAACGTGTAGAGAACGGATGATTGATCTTTCGTCTCGTCCACGGCTCGATGGAGATGAGAATTTCCGTCCGCATCCCGCCGGATGATCGCGTAGTGGCCGGTAGCAAGGTAATCCGCACCCATCGCGATGGCGCGACCGAGCAAAGCGGCGAACTTCAGGTGCCGGTTGCAGTTCAGGCAGGGGTTCGGCGTGCGCCCGGCGGCGTATTCGGCGGCGAATGGCGCGATGACATGCTGCTCGAACTGCCGCTCGAAGTTGAGCGGATAGAAGGGAACATGCAGCGTCTGGCAGATAGCGCGGGCATCCTCCACGCCTTCCAATCCGCAGCACGAACCGGTGCCATGCGCGACCGCGCCCGTCTCGTCGCCGCTGTAGAGGCGCATCGTAATGCCGACGACGTCATAGCCGGCATCCCGCATCAGGAGGGCGGTCACGGCGCTATCCACGCCGCCGCTCATCGCCACGACGCATTTTTTCTTCTCGCCCGGCGCCAGCGGCGGGATCGCGGCCCGCGCCATGATCGCTGCGCTATCGTCTGTCTCTGGAGGCGTCATCGTGTTGCTCAGTGTCCTTCAGTGATGCGCGAGCGGAATGTGCCAGCAAAACGTGCGTGGCGTCCTAATGCCGGTCATTGTACCATGTGAGCGATCACGATAGCGGCGGTGCGCGGCTTCTGCTATACAGAGATGCACCGAATAGCCGGATGGAAAGGAGCGCGCGGTGTCCGAATTGCCCCGAACGATTGTGGAGGCCGGGCAGTGGTTGCGGAGCGGGAAGATCACCGCGACCGAACTGACGGAAGCGATGCTCGCCCGCTGCCATGCGGCGCAGGATCGCCTCGGCGCCTTCAATGTCATCACCGATGAAGCGGCGATGGCGGCGGCGCGGGCGGCGGACGCCGAATTCGCTCGTGGCATTGATCGCGGCCCGCTCCTGGGCATCCCGCTCGGCATCAAAGACTTGCTCGCCACGAGCGACGCACCGACGACCGCGAACAGCCGTCTGCTCGATCCGTCATGGGGCCAGCGGGAGGATGCAACCGTCGTGCGGAAGCTGCGCGACGCGGGCGCGGTGCTGATGGGCAAAACCGTCCTCCATGAGTTCGCGATTGGCTGGCCCGACCCCGCCACCGGATTCCCGATCGCGAGAAACCCGTGGGACCCGACGCGCACGCCGGGCGGATCGAGTTCCGGCACCGGCACGGCGGTCTGCGCGGGGCTGGTGCTCGGCGGCCTTGGCTCCGACACCGGCGGCTCCATCCGTGGCCCGGCGTCGTACTGCGGGATCAGCGGCCTCAAACCGACCTTCGGGCGCGTCAGCAAGGAGGGGGCCGTCCCTCTCGGCTACAGTCTCGACACCGTCGGGCCGCTGGCGCGCACCGCGCGGGACTGCGCGATCATCTTCGATGTAATCGCTGGATACGACCCCGCCGACCCCTGCACGGTCAATGTCCCGGTGCCGTCGATGACGGCGGGGTTGGACGGCACGCTTGCCGGGGTGCGCATCGGCATCCCGCGCGACTACTTCTTCACCGCGCCCGAATTGGACGCCGAGGTGAAGGCGGCGGTTCTCGCGGCGGTGGAGACAATGCGCGGCGCGGGCGCGACGGTCGTGGAGATTGACTTGCCCTATAGCGAGAGCGCGGCGGCGGCGCAGCGCGTGACGATCAGCGTGGAGGCGTACGCCTATCACGAGCGGAACCTACGCGAGCAGCCGGAATTATACGGCATGCACACGCGCTTGCGTCTCATGCAAGGCATGCTCTTTACGGCGGCGGACTTCGTGCAGGCGCAGCGCGTCCGCTCGGTAGTGCGCGACGCGTGGACAGCGGCGATGCGGGCCGTTGACGTGCTGATCGTCCCATCCTCGACCGCCGTCGCGCCGACGTTCGAGAGCTACGATGGGGCGAAGGTGGACACGTCGCCAACCTTTACCGGCGTCTGGAATCTCGTGGGTTTTCCCGCGCTCAGTGCGCACTGTGGATTCTCGAAGGCGGGCCTGCCGATTGGTATGCAGATCGTCGGCGCGCCCTTCACGGAACCAATGCTCTTGCGCGTTGGCGATGCGTATCAGCGGATCACCGATTGGCATACCCGCGTCCCGGAGGCCAATCCGGCAACGGAGGTGACGGCATGACCAGGGAGACGCAGGCGGATGCCGCCGCGACGGTGGATCGGCTACTCGCCATCGCGGGACTGACCGTGACGCCGGAGGAGCATGACTACTTCGTGCGCGCCTATCCGATCCTGCGCGAATCGCTTCAGCATCTACGCATCCCGGAGGCGCGCGAAGCCGAACCGGCCTTGATCTACCCGGCGGACAACCGGCGCTGACCGGGTCTCCCCGCCTACTCCCCTGATCCGGGTTTGAGGAAGTCCGGCTGCGCCCAGGCAGGGTGAGGATAGGTATAGAAGCCGCGACCGGTCTTCATGCCGAGGTCGCCGCGTGCGACGCGGTCAGTGAGGATGAGCGGCGGCAGGTCGGATGGATCGTTGCTCTCGGAGGCGTAATGCTCCTCGATGTCCTTCACCACATCGAGGCCGATCTCGTCCATCTTGCCGAACGGCCCCATCGGGGTGTGATACATCGTCATCCAGGCGCGATCCACATCTTCGAATGAGGCGACACCGCTCGCTACGACCTTCAGCGTCTCCTTCTTGATCGCGCGCCAGACGCGGTTGAAGATGAAGCCGGTGCTCTCTTTCTGCACGTGGAGGGGCAGGAGCGCAATCGTCCGTGCGTACATGGTCAGCGCGTCCACCGTCTCCGCGTCGGTCTTCGTGCCCCGGCCGATCTCGACCATCGGTATCTCCCAGATCGGATTGTAGAAGTGGAGATTCGCGACGTTCTCCGGGCGGGTCGTGGCATCTTCGAGATAACTGACGCGGATTGAGGAACTGTTTGTCGCGATGATCGCGCGCTCGCGGCAAAGCTCGTCCAGCTGGCTGAACAGCGCGCGCTTCATGTCCACGCGCTCCGGAATCGCCTCGATGACGAGGTCCACATCGCGCACGGCGCTCGCCAGATCATGGGCGTAGCGAAGGCGCCCCTCGATCTCATCTATCTCGATCCGCGCGAGCGTTCCCTGTGCCAGCCAGCCGCTCAGGATGTCGTGAATCGCCGCGCGTGCCCGGTCGAGGGCAGCCGGATCGCTGTCGTGGAGCGTGACGGGAAGGCCATACTGCGCGGTGCGCAGGGCGATCAGCCGTCCCATCGTTCCCGTGCCGATCATCGCGACGCGCTCAATGTGCATAACGTGCCTCCGTGGCTATTCTTCTCGATCATCGGTGCCCGCAACGATGGGCGGGAGGCGGGCGAGCAGTTCATTGAGGGCGGCATACCGGCGGTCGCGCTCCAGGAGGAGTTGATCGCGTTCCTCGGGAGTGTAGGTGAAGAAGCCCGCGCCCGTCTTCGTGCCGAGTTTGCCTTGCGCGACGAGATCGTGGAGGATCGGTGGCATCTGAAACCGCTCGCCGTAGGCGCGCTCCATCGTCCCGGCGGCGCTCTCCCAGACATCGAGGCCCGCCATATCAGCGATCAGGAACGGCCCGAAGAAGGGCATGCGGAAGCCGAAGGTGCTGCGGCAGACCTCGTCCACCTCACGCGGCGAGGCGAGGCCGTCTTGCACGCAGGCGAGCGCCTCGCGGAAGAGGGCGTTCTGGATGCGATTGGCGACGAAGCCGGGCGCGCTGCGGACGACAGCCGGGCGCTTGCCGATGGCGCGGAGGAATGCCACGACCTGTGTGACGGCGGCAGGGTCGGTCGTGTCGTGCGGAATGACCTCGACGCCGGGCGTCCATTCGGGTGGATTGAACCAGTGGAGGCCGAGGAAGCGTTCGGCATTCAAGACGTGCTCCGCGAGGTCGTCTATCGGGAAGGAGGAGGTGTTCGAGACGATCACCGCGTCGGGCCGCGCCGCACGCGAGAGGCGGGCGAGCACGTCGTCCTTCACCTCCTGCTGCTCGAAGACTGCCTCGAAGATGAAATCCACGCCATCCACGGTTGCGGCGAGATCGGGGTTCGCGGTCACTGCCGCGCACCGCTCGACCGCTTCCGGCGGCATAATCCCGGCGGCGGCATGGCCGCGCACGCGCTGCATCAGCCGGTCGTACGCCTGCGCGGTCGCTTCCGGCGAGCGGTCGGTAATCCGCACCGTCAGCCCCGCCGCCGCGAACTGCTCCGCAACGCCCAATCCCATCGTGCCCGCGCCGATCACCGCCACCGTCCTCGGCCACGCTGGCGCGCCCGCTCCCACCGCTCCCGTCGCCATTGTCTCCTCCTTCGCCTGTCATCAACGCGCCCCGCAGGATAGCAGAAATCGTGAACCGCCAATACTGCCCAGAGGGCACCCGCAAGTGCGCCGAGGGAAAAGAGAAAATGAGAGAATCGGCGAAACGTTCCTCGCGTGCGTATCCTTCCCGGCGTTCTTGGCGGTTCTCATTTTCAGGGGGCGAGCATGGAGCAATTCGTTGGCGTGTACCGGCTGGTATCGTGGGAGGTATGGGAGGATGGGGTGGCGACGTACCCGCTGGGGGATGCACCGCGGGGAATGATTGTCTACACGGCGGGCGGCCATATGGCGGTGCAGATGATGCGCCCTGACCGGCCAGCGTTCACGTCCGGAGATCGGTGGCGCTCGACGCCGGAGGAAGTGCAGGCGGCATATGGCGGCTACAATGCCTATTGCGGCCGGTACGATGTCCACGAAGCGGAGGGGTACGTCTCACACCGGCTGGAAAGCAGCCTCTATCCGAATCGCGTCGGCACCGAACTGCAACGCGTCTACGCCTTCACCGGCAATCGCCTGATCCTCACGACGCCGGACTCACGCATGACCTGGGAGCGCATCGAGTGAGCCGCGCGGCGCGCCGTTGTGTGGAGTGATGGAGGCTGGTAGGCTGACGGACAGCGCGAAGTCGTAGCTGTTCACATGTGCATCGTTCGAGGGCATGGATGGATAACGGGGGCAAGGCGGGCAACGCAATTCCGGCCGGGCGGGGGCCGTGGTCGGGTCGGGATCTCTTTCGGTTGATTCTCCTCGCGCTGCTGATCGGTCAGATGCTGGTCTACTACGACACGGCGACGAAGGTTATCCCGCACATCAATCTCTACCTGCTCGCTAACCTCGCCCTGATCCTGCTGACGCTCATCCCGTGGGAGCGGCTGACCCGGCTTGTCTGGCTGCTCATCTGGCCGGCGGGGGCGTTGATGCGGTGGGACTGGGCGTCGCGCGCGACGAAGAGCGATGTCTACTGGGCGACGAGTCAGGGCGTCTCCTTCCTGTTGCACGGCATGAACCCGTACACGCATGTGCCGACCTGGGTCTATGAGCATCAGGCGGGCGTGGCGAATTATCCGACCTATACCTACTTCCCCGGCAGCCTCTTTACGGAGATTCCCTTTTATCTCCTCGGCAATGTGCGGATTGGCCTCGCCCTCGCGGACCTCGCGACCGCGCTGCTCATCTATCTGCTCGCGCGGCCCTATCTCGGTCTCTGGCCCGCGCGGTCGCTGACGGCGTTCTGGCTGCTCTTCATGCCCGGCTTTCAGGTCGCGCTCTACCTCGCCATCCTCGATTTCTTCCTCGTCTTCTGGATCGCGCTCGCCGTGCTGCTCTACACACGGGGGAGGCTTGTCGGCTCGGCGCTCGCG
>JAICJW010000551.1 GCA_025928215.1 Chloroflexia bacterium
CTTCCGTCCACCTGCCACCAATCAGATTCTTTGTCATCTATTCACCCCTCTGGTGAAGCAGGCTGAGCCTGCTCTACCCCACATTACTCGTGGCAGCACGCGCCGTGCGCCATCTCCGGCGGCACATCGAGCGTCGGGTTCCGGTCGAAAAAGCCGAGTGGCTTGAGCATGAAGCTGATCGTCGAGGCGGGCATCACCGGCCAATCCTCCGGGCGCGGGAGATGGTGATGGCCCATCGTGTACCAGACGACGAGGTCGCTGTTCTCAATCGAACGGTTCGCCGCCGTGTAGGCAGGCAAACCCGCACCGCCCGGATGTTGGTTCGGGTAATCGCCCGCCGCGTACTGCTCTGCCGGATCGTACGGCGTCACCCAGAGATGGTTACCCATAAAGCCCGCGCGCTGCCGGACAAACGAGTCCGCGGCCACGAACGAGCGCGTGTTCTCCCCCGGCGCCAGTTTATAGGCGACGGGTTGCCCCAGGCCATTGCGCACCGACGGATTGACAATCTTCCAGTAGCGCGCATTGAGCGGGTCCACCAATTGCCGGGCCTCCTGCTCCGTTTTCAGCAATGTGGACTCGGCAAAAAAGGCATTGCCGTGCGGATTCTCCGGCCCCGGCGGCTCGGCGACGGTGTGGACTTCATAGACGGAGTTGGTGGGGCCATCCACCATCATATCGAGGCGCACATTGAAGAAGTGCTGATGGTTCGGCGCGTAGAGCTGCGGCGCGACCATCGTGCCGTATTTGCGCGTCTCGCCCGGCGGCAAAGCGCCGGTGTTGATGATCCCCGTCAGTTTGACTTCGTAGCCAATCGCGCCGTCCTGATACAAGTACCAGTAGAAACCATACTCGTAGTTGCCGACCGTCGCGATAAATGAGACGACGAGGCGGCGCGCGCGTCGCACCTCCGTATGGTTCGTCCGCCAGTCGTAATGCTTCCAGAGGATGCCCGTGTCTTCCTCATGCATGCAGACGGCATTCGGATACCGCACGACCTCGCCCCGGCTATCGTTGAGGAAGGCATCGAAGTAGCGGATCTCACCGAGACAGTCGCAGCCGAGTTCTAGCGCGTTCGCCATCAGGCCAATACCGTACTCCCCGACATCAAAGGCATTCTTGCGGTTGTGGCTCGGGCTTGGATCGCCATAGGGCACGACCATCTCCGAGAGGGCGGCGCGGTAGATGACGGGCCGGATGCGCCCGCCGTCCTCATAGCCGATGGTGTGGAGCACCAATCCCTCGCGCGGTGTGAACCCGATGCGGAAATGCCACTTCTGCCAGGTCACGGCATGGCCGTCCACCGAAAAACTCGTCCCCTCCGGTTGCGTGATCGCGATCGGTTTGCGATCGGTCCGCATCGCCGGAATGTACTCGGCGGCGTAGTTCCCCGCCTCCGGCGGCAGCGGCACGACACTGGCATCTTCCAGCCGGACGATCCGCATCGCATTGAGGTCCACAACCGCAACCAACCCCTCGACCGGCCGGGCATAACCATTATCATTCGGCTCCGCGCGCACGAACATCAGGGCACGCGTGAGGCGCACTCCCCGCTCCTCCGCGTCGCCATACTCGCCCGCCGACCACGGCTCGACCATCACGAGATCCATGTTCGTTACACCGCGCTTCGCGAGCGCCGCGCGAAACGCCGGATCCGCCTTGCATGCCACCTCGCACTCAACGAACTCGTCGTACATGATGTGCGGCTGCACGCCGGGGATATGGCACCAACTGAGGATGTCACCGCCGGTGATCGAGACGACAATCTCGAAGACGGCGTTCGCGTCATTGTCGAGAATGACGATGAACGCTTCCCGCGCGATGGGATCGCCCGGCTGATAGTGCAGCACACGCTCCTTCGATGGCTCATGCAGCGTGATCGAGGCGAAGCGCGTCCGCGCACCGAGCCTGCCGCTCGCCCGGATGAGCGCGACCGCCGCCGCGATCTCCTCCGCCGTCAACGGCTCCAGCGGGTGGCGGATCGCATCGGATGATGCCGCGGTTTCCGGTGTGCTGAGTTGGGTGGCCATGAGAACCTCCAGTTACCATGAATGGAACGGTGAGGCATTCTATCACCGGCGAGACAAGGGGAAAGAGGTGCATGGAAGGCACGTGCGATGCCCGCTAGCATTCCACGTCCTTGCCCTCGGAGCCGAAGATAGCGAGGCGGGCTTCCTGCGAGGTCCA
>JAICJW010000113.1 GCA_025928215.1 Chloroflexia bacterium
CAGAGGACGCAGAGAACACAGGGGACACAGAGAACGCGGACAGAAAGAGAGAAACAAGGAGGAGGAGAAGGCTCCGTTTCCACTTTTTCATTTCCCCTCCGTGCGCTCTGTGCGCTCCGTTCCCCGTCGTCATGGGTATACAATCGCAAAGTATGGAGGTGGGTGATGCGAGACGACGGGGAACGGAGTGCAATTGATACGCGGTTGTGGGCGCTGGCGCATGCGTCACCGTTTGGAGAGCGGCCCGACCTCGGGCGGATGCGGCGGCTCTTAGCCCTCCTCGGCGATCCGCAGATCGGCCTGCCCGTCCTCCATATCGGCGGGACGGCGGGGAAAGGCTCGACCGCGACGATTGCCGCCGCGCTGCTCACCGCCGCCGGATACCGCACCGGCCTGCATACGAAGCCGCATCTGCGCCGCGTCAACGAGCGGATCGTCGTCAACGGCGCGCCGATCAGTGATGATGATCTCCTCGCCCTCATCGCGGAGGCTGCACCCGCCGCCCGCGCCGTCCAACCGACGTGGTACGAGTTCACCGTCGCACTAGCCTTCCTCCACTTTCGGCGGATCGCCGTAGACATCGCCGTCATTGAAGTCGGTTTGGGTGGCACGTACGACGGCACGAATGTCGTGCAGCCGCTCGTCGCCGTCCTGACGAATGTCGGATTGGATCACACGGAAATCCTCGGCGACACGGTGGAGGAGATCGCGCGGGACAAAGTGGCGATCATCAAGCCGGGCTGCATCGCCATCACCGGCGTCACGCAGCCGAGTGTGCAAGCGATCGTCGCGGAACGTGCGTTGAGCGTCGGTGCCCCCCTCTGGCGGCTTGGCAATGAGATTCAGATTGAGCGTCCGGCAGAGCGACAGCATGCGAAGTCGAACCGATTTGGTTTGCTCGTGCAGCAGCATCGCATCAATCACCTCCACATCGGGCTGCTCGGCGAGCATCAGATCACGAATACCGCCCTCGCTATCGCGGCCACCGATGCCCTGGCCTCCTCCGGCCTCAGCGTTCCCGACGCGGTAATTGAAGGAACCCTCCCCGCTGTTCGCGTTCCCGGCAGACTCGAAGTGGTCGGTGCAGAGCCGACCGTCGTGCTCGATGGCGCGCACAACCCGGACAAGCTCGATGCGCTGCTCGCCGCCCTGCCCGCATATTTCACCTATCAGCGGCTGGTTATCGTCGCGGCCTTCACGCGGCGGCACGATGTGGCGGCAATGCTCGCGCGCCTTGCGCCGGTCGTGGATCACATCGTGCTGACGTCGTTTGCGATGCATGGCGACTTCGGACCGGGGCAGGCAATCCC
The DNA here is from genome assembly GCA_025928215.1 of Chloroflexia bacterium. Lineage (GTDB taxonomy): Bacteria > Chloroflexota > Chloroflexia > Thermomicrobiales > JALYUS01 > JALYUS01. Next base: position 1,311 of record JAICJW010000113.1, read on the forward strand.
GCCGGAGGAACTGGCGGCGCTCCTCGCGACGCTCCAACCGCGCGGCACGTCCGAAGTCGTCCCGGACCCCGTCACGGCAGTTGCAACGGCGCGGGCATGGGCAAAGCCGGACGATTGCGTCTGCGTCACCGGCTCGCTCTATCTCGTCGGCGCGGTACGCGATGTGCTGTTACAGACTGATCCCGGTGATGGCGGACTTTAGCCCGCCATCACCATTGTTCCGCTCCATTATCAAGGCGATGGCAGATGACCACCTTCGCACCCACCCGCTGCGGCGATACGCTCCTTCGCTGGGGCACGAAAACGTACGTGATGGGCATCCTCAATGTGACGCCCGATTCGTTCTCCGGCGATGGCGTGATGGATGTTGCGGCGGCGATCGCGCGGGCGGAGCAGTTCGTGCGGGATGGCGCGGACATTCTCGATGTCGGCGGCGAATCCACCCGGCCCGGCGCTGCCTTCGTGCCGGAGGAGGAGGAACGAGCGCGCGTCGTGCCGGTAATTCGCGCGCTCGCGTCACGTCTCGCCGTGCCGATCTCGGTGGACACGTCCCGCGCGTCGGTGGCGGAAGCGGCGCTCGTGGCGGGCGCGACGATGGTCAATGATGTCTGGGCCTTGCATCGCGATCCGGCGCTGGCGGGCGTCGTGGCGCGCTCCCGCGCGGCGCTCGTTCTGATGCACAATCGTGCGGCGACCGCGACCGTGGACGCCCTCGGCGGTCATTACGACGATGTTCAGTACGCGGACGTCGTCGCGGATGTGATCGCGTGGCTGCGAAAGAGTATCGCGATGGCAACGATGGCAGGTATTCCGCGCGCCCAACTGATCGCGGACCCCGGCATCGGCTTCGGCAAAACCGTGGCGCAGAATCTCGAACTGATGCGCCGCCTGCCGGAGCTGCGTGCCCTCGGCGTCCCGCTCCTTGCAGGCACCTCGCGCAAATCCTTCATCGGCCTGACGCTCAATCTCCCGGTCGAGGAGCGTGTGGAAGGGACGGCGGCAACCGTCGCCCTCGCCATCGCCGGGGGTGCGGAGATCGTGCGCGTCCACGATGTCCGCGCGATGGCCCGCGTCGCCCGAATGACGGATGCCATCGTCCGAGGACTGAGGACTGAGGACTGAGGACTGAATGGGAGTATATCGGCGCTTTCTCGCACAATGAAACAGGGAGCAGGCGCTTTGGCCTGCTCCCCTTGTACTCTCAGTCCCCAGTCCTCAGTCCTCAGCCCTACGTTACCCGATGGTGCCGTAGGAGGTGGTGCTCGCTTCGGCGCTGTGGATTTGGCCGCGCGCCTCGCCACCCGGGTGCTTCACCGTGTGGACGTTGGTGTACGCGTTACCGCTCCTGATCGCGGAGAGGAGGTCGGCCATCGTCTTGCCCTTCAATGGCCCGTCAAGGTCCTTCGCGGTGATCGTGCCACTGGACATCACGCCGCTGAACGGACCGACATTCTTGCCACTATAGAGCAGCACGACGACGGGACCGTTGACCCCAACGCCGCCAACATGGATGTGCGCCGCGATCGGATCGTTGATCGCATTGATCCAGAGGGTCCATGCCATGCTCTGCCCGTCATCACTGACATGATACGTCGCCCATCCATACGTTCCCGTGTCAGTGAGCGGCACTTCCTCTCCCGACGAAATGATCGAGACGTAATCCTGACCGACGGCCGTCGTCCCGGCCGAAACCGGCGCACCGACAACGAAGAGTCCCAGAACTGCCACCAACGCGGCAACTCCCATGAAGCGACGCGACAAGCTTCGCATGTCTCCCCCCTTACAGAAACAATAACCGACGACACTATGCTAACACAGCACGTAGCGCATTGCATTAATTACGCTCACAATTGGTCGCGTGGATTGCCTGATCGCGTCCGTTACGCCATGTGGTAAAAGAGGTGGGCAGAAAAGCGTGTCGTGGTATGATAGGTCGCAGTGCGTCACGGACGTAACAGGACATTTCCCTTATGGGGTAGCACGCGAACATCGGGCGATACTGGTCGAAGGGTTGAGGAGGCCGCGGCAATGAGCAGTGTGGTGGAAACGCCGGTAGCAACGTTGGCGGACCCGGGCGATCTCACAGACGATGATCTGCGGCGGATGTACCGGACGATGGTCACCGGTCGCCTCCTCGCGGATCGGTTCTGGATTCTGTCCCGCCAGGGCAAGACACACTTCGTCATCACCAGCCAGGGCCACGAAGCGGCCCAGGTCGGCAGTGCGATGGCGATGAACAAGGGCAGTGATTACCTGTATACCTATTACCGCAGTATGTCGGTCGCCCTGACGATGGGCTTCACTCCCTACGATCTCCTCCTCAGCGTCCTCGGCAAGCGCGATGATCCGTACAGTGGCGGGCGGCAATTGCCGAACCACCCATCGTCCGTTGGCTGGCGAATGCCGAGCGGTTCCAGCAGCGTCGCCACGCAGATCGCGCACGCCGTTGGTTCGGCGTACGCGGCGCGCGTCAAGGGCGAGGATGTCGTTTCGATCTCCTACTCCGGCGAGGGAGCAACCGCGAAGGGCGACTTCCATGAGACCGCCGCCATCGCCAGCATCCATAAACTGCCCGTCATCTTCTTTATCGAGAACAACCACTACGCAATCAGCGTCCCCGAGCAGTATGAACTGCCGGAGGGCGGCGTCGCGAACCGCGCGGCGAAAGGCTACGCGATGCGCGGCGTCCTGATTGATGGCACGGACGTGATCGCCGTCTACAACGCCACGCGCGAGGCGCGAGAGCGCGCGCTGCGGGGCGAAGGCCCGACATTGATCGAGGCGAACTGCGTCCGTCTCGTCGCCCACTCCTCGGACGACAACGACCGCTACCGCACCGACGAGATGCGCAATGAACTGAAGAAGTACGATCCCGTGCCGCGGATGCGCGGATTCCTGATCGAGCGCGGCGTGCTGACCGACGAATCCGACGCCGAGATGGTCAAGGAGATCACGGCGGAAATCCGTGAATCACTCGATCGTGCCGAGGCGGCCCCGGCGGCGGACCCAGCGGAAGCTCGCCGCCATATCTACGCGGAGGAAGCGTAAATGCCCGAGAAGACGATTGCCGACGCGATCCACGATGCCATCCGTGATGAGATGGCGCGCGATGCAACGGTTGTGGTCATGGGGGAGGACGTCGGCTTCAAGGGCGGCGTTTTCAAGATTACCGATGGCTTGCAGCAGGAATTCGGGATGTACCGCGCCTTCGACACGCCGATCGCGGAAGTCGGCATCGCCGGCATTGCCATCGGCGCGGCTTTCTCCGGCCTCAAGCCGATCGCCGAGATGCAGTTCGCGGACTACAGCCTCCCCGCCTACGATCAGATCGTCAACGAGGCGGCCTGCATTCGCTATCGCTCGAATGGCGACTGGGGCTGCCCGGTCGTCTTTCGCTCCCCCTTCGGCGCGGGCGTGCATGGCGGCCTCTATCACTCGCAGAGCGTCGAGGCCTTGTTCTGCCACACACCGGGCCTGAAAGTCGTCATCCCCGCCACGGCGTACGACGCGAAAGGGCTGATGCTCGCGGCGATCCGCGATCCGGACCCCGTGATGTTCTACGAGCACAAGAAATCCTACCGCCGCTACAAGGAAGAGGTGCCGGACGGCGACTACACTGTGCCGATCGGCAAGGCGAAGGTGCAGCGCGAGGGGACAACGCTCTCCGTCATCACCTACGGCGTCGGCGTCCATTGGGCGCTCGAAGCGGCGCGCACCGTCGAGGGCGAGGGAATCAGCGTCGAGGTGCTCGACCTCCGCACTCTCCGCCCGCTCGATCTCGACGCGATTACGGCGACGACGGCGAAGACGGGCAAAGTGCTCATTCTCCACGAGGATAATAAGACGATGGGTATCGGCGCGGAAGTCGGCGCCTTCATTGCCGAAAACTGCCTCGACTCGCTCGACGCCCCGATTGTCCGCATCGGCGCGCTCGATAGCCACATCCCCTACAATGCCGAACAGGAGAACGCGATCATCCCGAACCCGACTGTCGTGATTGAGGCGGTTCGCAAACTCGCGGCGTATTGACGAAGGACTGAGGATAAAGGACTGAGGACTGAGCGGGAAGCAGACCCGCTCAGTTTCCTTTTGCACTCCCCTCTTCGACAAAGAGGGTTCATAGAACGGGCGGCATTCGCCACCAGGGAAAAACCTCCTGCCGGGTTCCCCTTGCCGCTATCTGGCCTGGGCCACGACATCACGCAGCGCGGCGCCCTCTTTGCTGTAGAACTGGCGCAAGATGGCGATGTCACTCGAGAGGTTGAAGTCTTTCACGCCGAGGTTGAGATAGTATTCCGCTTCCGCCGCGCTGTTGATCTCGGCGCGCGGCCGCACCCCCATCTTGAGGCAGGTTTTCATCGTATACTCGCGCGCCTCCCGCACCTCGGGATGCAGGCCACTGGCGTAATCGCGGTTGGGCTTGCCGATACTCAAGCCGTAGTCGGCCGGCCCGAACTGGACCATATCAATGCCGGGCACTTTCAGGATCGCCTCCAGGTTCTCCACCGCCCCGCGCTTCTCGATCATGATCGCGATCACGGCATCGTTGTAATACTTGACGTAGTCTGTGGCGTTCTCGACCTGAATACGCCCACCGGCCATCCCGTGGGTGAAGTCATTGCCCGGTCCCTCGGCCCGCACCAACCGGACGATCGCCTCCGCATCCGCCGCCGTGCGAATGTCGGTGAAGAGCAGATTCTGGATGCCGGCCGACATCGCCCGCACCGTCAGGGGCCATTGCGCCGACTGTTCCATCTTAATCATGCCGCAGAAGTCGGGGGAGAGTTCGATGGCTCGGCCCATGTGGTCGAGGGCATGCAGGTCGTAGGGGGCGTATTCGGCGAGGAACTCGACGTAGTCGAACTGGCCGCTCCGGCCAATCGCCTCGATCAGCGTCGGCCATGAGCTTTGCACCCGTGTCCCGAACGTCGGCTTGCCTTCAGTGAGCAAGGTACGCAACCGATTCTCGCGCATGAGCGATTCCTCCCGGTGGTACAACCACCCTCTGCGAATGCAGGCAGTACGAGGCACTCCCCGGTATCGGTGACCGCGCGGAACCGGGCACGCGCCCGTTCGCAGCCTTTGTGCGGCACCGATCCGTTGCCGTCGCATGCACTATACCGCAGAAGGCCCGGCAACCCACCTCGCCTGCACCCCGGAGCGGAGTCGCACGAGGCAAGAAGGCAAGGTCCGATCGGTCTCCCGGTATCGGAATCACCGGGCACCATCATCGCGGCTGCAGGAGACATGGACGGCTGCCGTCACGATCATCGGCGCGTTTTGGTAGGCCGATGAACGTGTCGTGATCTTTTTTGGCGTCCTGAAACGGCTGATGATGACGCCGGAGGCGGCGCGCGACGGCAGACCGAATGACACCGATAGCGGGGCGGCACCCGGTCTGTCGTCGCTACGCTCCGTTCCTATGGGTTGCGCGCCTCTTTTCGGTCAGGCTGGTAGGTGAGTACGACAACGCCTGAACTGAACGTCTTCGTGTCCACCAATTTCAGCGCCGTCGTGTCGTACCCCTCCCGAAAGAGGCGCTTCCCGCTCCCCAGAATGATCGGGTGGACCATGAACCGGTACTCATCAATGAGATCGTGCCGCATCAGCGTCTGGACGAGTTCGCCGCTACCGGCGACCAACAGATCCCGACCGGGTTGCTGCTTCAGGCGGGCCACCTCTTCCGCGACATCACCCTTGATCCGGCTGGCGTTCCACTCCATTTCATCCAGCGTCGTTGACGCCACATATTTGGGCATGCCATTCATTCGCTCACCGAAATCCCCGGCATCCGTCACGGTGGGCCAGGCAGCGGCGAACCCCTGATAGGTCACGCGACCGAGGAGGAGCGCGTCGCTCGCAAAGAGTTCATCGTACTTAAACTGCGCCGCCTCATCGGTCCAGAACGGAAAGGACCACTGACCCGGCTCCTCGAAAATACCATCCAGCGACACGTACTCGGTGACAACGACTGTACTCATCGAATCCTCCCGTTCCGTCGTACGTGACTGCACCATCCGAGGCCTTCGCCCATCATTTACAGAGAATTTGAGTTCTCTAACGATACCCGCCCTGTCACTCCTAGCGCGATTCGTCTCCCCCGCGAAACGCCGGTCCACGCCCGCGTCCTTAGCCCGTATGCGCCAGCCGCCGCTCCTCCATCCGGGCGAGGTCGCGCCCGACGAAGCGGCCGCCAATCAGCCCGACGACGCCCGCGCAGAGCAGCATGATCGGGCATGTCACCTGCAAGGCGCGACTCAGCCCGTGTGCCCCACCGCCGAGGTGATCCGAGATGGCGCCGACAATCAGGGGCGAGCTGACATCGCCGAACAGATGGCCGATCAGGAGCGTAATCGAGACGACGAGCGCCCGCACCCCCGGCGGTACGACATCCTGCGTCACGGCGGTGAGCGGGCCGGAATACATGCTGAGCAGCAAGGCGCTAACGAAGAAGAGGGGCAAGAAGCCACCGAACCCGCCCTGCGCGACGGCGAGCGCGAAGCAGGGCGCGGCCGCCGCGAGCGTGATCCCGCAGGCGAGAACGCGGCCACTCGCCCAGCGTTCGGTCAGCCGGTCCGCCAGCATACCGCCGAGCAGGATACCGATCAGCCCCGCCACGACGAGCACCGCGCCCGATACCGTCCCGGCCTTCCCCTCCTTGAAGCCGAAGGCGCGCTGAAGGTAGACCGGCAGCCAGTACGCCGCCGCGCCGAGCACCCAGAAGGCGAAGATTTGCAGGAGAATGCCGACGATGACCGTCGGCGTGCCGAAGAGCAGGCGCAGTTGCGGGCCGAAGGACGCTGCCGGCGCGTCGCCCTCGGCGCGTGTCCGCCAGCCGTCCGCGCTGCCCCGCACCGGCTCGCGCATGCGCCAGGCGAGGAAGGCGAAGAAGAGGCCCGGCAGCCCGGTCAGGAAAAAGGCCATCCGCCAGCCGAGACTTCCGGCGAGGATACCACCGAGGGAGAAGCCAATTGCCAGCCCAACGAGCGACCCCGCGCCCCATTTGCTCATCACGCGGGCGCGCGCCGCGCGCGGGTAGTAATCGCTGAGGAGCGAGGTGCCCGCCGGGTAATAGCCCGCCTCCCCAATACCGACGAGGGCGCGCGATCCGAAGAGCGTCCAGAAACCGGTCGCCAGCCCGCTCAGGAAGGTGGCGCAACTCCAGACCGCCACGCAAATACTGATGACATTCTTGCGTACGCCGCGATCCGCCCAGAGACTGAGCGGCAAGGCGGCGACGACGTAGACGAGCAGGAACGCAGTACTGAGAGCGCCCGCCTGCGTGTCGCTCAGGCCGAACTCGCTCTGGATTTTGGAGAGCGCGGCGGGCAGCACGTAGCGGTCGAGATAGTTGAAGAGGTTGATCGCGAACATCACCCAGAAGGCGGACGATGCCGCGCGCGACAGACGCCCCGTAGCAGCCTGCTCCTCAGACAGCAATCGCTCCGCCGCGTGCTCCACGTGCGCCTCCCTTCCATCCACGCGTCATTTCCCCGATCGCGCCCGACGATAGCATGCGAACTCCCCGCGAACAAGATCGGGCGGGAGCGAACCCGATCACCACCGCATGACGCGGCGAAAAACTGCTCCGAAAATTGCCCGCGTAAACCCCTTGACAAATGTCCGTACATCTCGTATATTCATCATTGTGAGGTCCCGATGACCAACGCAACCAGCCGAATACTCAAGCCGCAAGGCCGCAGTAGTCGGAATGGAGCAGAGGCTATCGGGGTCTCGCATTTTTATGCACCGATCTCTTCCGCATATTCCGCCGGGGCTTTTCCCACGGTTGCTTTGAAGACCTTGATGAAGTGCGCCTGTCGGCGACCGATCCGGGAGTTTCGTGCTCCACCACAGGGAGACCGGCGAAAAGAGCACGCCGAGAGATACATGGTTCGTCGTGCCAGGCTCCGGAATGGGTGATTTGCGCGGTCTGCGGGGCGAGGGAGGTTATGGTGCCCAGGATGGGCAGCCGATATCCTTCACGCTCGACTGAAGTTCGGGGTTCGATGTTCGAAGAACGATTCCGATATCGAACGCCGAACTCACTGCCCTCTGCTCGCCGCCGTGTGGAGCGCCCGCATCGCGCGGGCGAGGTCGTCCTCCGTGCCGACATTGCCGGGGAAGATGACGAGCAGCACATCGGGCCAACGGTCGGAGTCCACCGCCCGCCAGACGGGTACACCGGGAAGAAGCGCGCCGAGCACCGTCGCGTGGCGGATGCCGAGCGCCGCAGTCGCCATGTCGCTGGACGTGATGCCTCCCTTGGCGATCACCCACGCCGGTTCGCGCGCAAGCCCGCGCACGATGGCGACGAGCGCGGACGAGATTCGCCGCCCAATCTGGAGATTTGCCGCGTCGTCCGTGGCGCGTTGCAGCAGTGTCCGGCTCGTGAACAGCAGCGCGTCCGCGCCGTCGCTCCATGCGGCATTCACCGCGTCAATCGCCGACCGGATCGCCGCGTCGCGGCGGTCGTCGAGTAATGCACCGGCGGGCACTTCAATAGCCCGCGCATGTTCCACTGCTCGCGCCTGTTCCAGTTGCGCCGTGCTGCGCGGCACATGCGAGCCAACGACGATAAGGCCGGGGCCGGAACCGCGCACCATTTCGACGGCCCGCAAAAGCGGTTGACGCGGTAGGCCGAAGCGGGCACGGACGAAGGCCGCCGCCGTCCGGCACAGGTAGCGCCGCCCCGCCGCTTCCGCCTTCAGCATACCGAGGACGGCCGCCGCCATGTCGCCATCTTCCGCGCTATTCAAGACGATCACCGGCTGCGCCGCCGCCAGCAGCCATGCCGCGACGGCATCCGCGCCCTGTCGGATCGTCGCGAGCGAGAGCGCGGCGACGTCATCGCGCGTCCAGCGGCCGCCGGATTTCTCGACCGCCCAGTCCCGCAGATTGGACGCCGCGAAACCGAAGGTGGCATCTTTCGCGAACTCCGTCTCGCCGACGGGCACAGCGACCTCCCCATCATGCACCCAGTGAACATCGCCGACCGTGATCCGCTTCCCCTCCGCGAAGAAGGGTGCGAGGACGATCTGCGGCGGGCTCTCCTCCGGCCCAATGAGCGCGTCAGTCTCGGCGGGGAAGTGACCGCGCAGCGTCGAATCGCTCCGGCTGATGACCGTGAATGGTCGCCCGGTTTGCGCCGACGCGGCGCGCAGGTGCGCGGCAATCTCCCGATTGAGCGCCACCGCGTCGTGCTCGGTCATGCTGCGGCTGTTCGTGAGGAGATAGAAGCCCGTGCTATCCGACCGGAAAGCGCGAGTCAGCGACTCCACGTCCCACCGCGTGTAGACGGAGAGATCGTAGACCGTCTGCGTGCCGGTCGGGTCGTCATCGAGAACGACAACGGCGCGCCGATCGGTGGCGAGTTGCGCCCGGATCGCGGCGAGCAGAGGCACTTCATCGGGCGGGGGAGGCAACCCCGCGAGGAGATCCGCCAGCGGCCGCCGCTCCATCTCTTTCATGCGCGCTGCTCCTTCTTCACGCCCCCTATCACCATCCTTGTGCATTGTTACTTCACGAGGGCGGCGATGTCGAGCAGTTTGGCCGTCTTGTCGTCGCTGCCACTGGCGAGCGTCTTCCCGTCCGGGCTGAAGGCGACGGTATTGACGATAGCGGCCTGGATGCCGAGATTCTTGAGCGGCTGGCCGGTGCCGAGGCTCCAGAGTTCGACGGCAGCGCCGCCGCTCGCCAAGGTCTTGCCGTCCGGGCTGAAGGCGACGGTGTAGATGCTCTGATCGCCCTTCAGCGTCTTCACCATGTTGCCGGTCGCGGCATCCCAGAGGGTGATTGCGCCGAAACTCCCCGCCGCGACCATCTTCCCCGCTGGATCGAAAGCGACGGAGAGGATCGCACGCGGCTGCGGGCCAAACGTCCGCACCGCTTTCCCCGCCGCGACATCCCACAGTCTGACCGATCCATCGTCACCGCCGCTCACGACGGTTTTACCGTCCGGGCTGAAGGCGACGGAATGGACAATGCCGGTGTGACCGGTCAGCGTCTTTATCTCTTTCCCGGTCGCCACGTCCCACAATTTGACTCTCCTGTCCACACTACCACTGACGAGCGTCTTGCCATCGGGGCTGAACGCGACGGAGAAGACCGTCTCCGTATGCCCGGTGAGCGTCGCCCTCTCC
>JAICJW010000020.1 GCA_025928215.1 Chloroflexia bacterium
CACAACATCACGATCAAGGAGTTGAAAAAGACGAGCGAGACGTATGACGCAGGCAAGGGTGGCGACTTCAAGGTAGATTTGCCGGCGGGCACGTACACAGTGATCTGCGACATTCCCGGTCACGAGCAACTTGGCATGCACACAACGCTGACCGTCAAGTAGCGCCTCGCACATCGCGCATAACCGATTCAGATGATGGCGGGCTTTCCGGCCCGCTATCATCGCTTGATCGCCAGCGTGCGTCGCTTCTCCATATCTCGGCGTCACGTTTATATCCTTGCCGCAAACAATTTGGTATATAGGGTGTGACCCATCCTGCTGGACCGGATATGATGCGGAGAGGAGGCGGCGTGTATGTCGCTGGAGATCGCGAATATTACCAAGAGATTCGGGGCGTTTACGGCCGTTCAGGACGTTTCATTCACCGCCACGGAGGGGCAGATCTTCGGCTTCCTCGGCACGAATGGCGCGGGCAAGACGACGACGATGCGCATCATCCTCGATATTCTCCGGCCCGATACCGGCAGCGTGACCTGGCACGGCACACCGAACACGGCGGTGCCGCGCCGCCTCTGGGGTTACCTGCCGGAGGAACGCGGCCTCTACCCGAAGATGGTGGTGGAGGATCAACTGCTCTTTCTCGCCCAACTCTATGGCGCGTCCGCGCGCGATGCCCGGCGCGATCTGAACGACTGGTTGGAGCGGTTCGCCATCGTGGAGAACCGGCGAAAGCGAGTCGAGCAATTGAGTAAGGGCAATCAGCAAAAAATTCAGTTCCTCGCCGCCGTGCTGCACGACCCGGATATTCTCATCATGGACGAGCCGTTCAGCGGCCTCGATCCCGTCAACGCGGCACAGATGATCGAGGCATTCGGCGAGATGCGGCAGCGCGGCAAGACGATCCTCTTCTCAACGCATCAGATGGAGCAAGCGGAAGAACTCTGTCAGGCGATCGCGATTATCCATCGCGGGCGGATCGTCGTACATGGCGATGTGCGCGCCGTGAAGCGGAATACCGGGCGGCAGGTCGTCCGCCTCGCCCTCGCGAATGATCCGGACATTCTCTGGTTGGATCATCTACCGGGTGTGACGGTGACGAAGCGGCGGCCCGACTTCGTCGAGATGGACGTGGAACGTGGCAGCGATCCGGAGACGGTCCTCCGTGCCGCGCTCGAACACGGCGGCAGCGTGACCCGCTTCGAGATCGGCGAGCCTTCACTGAATGATATCTTCCTCGCCAGCGTCGGCGAGTCGGCGACTGATGAAGAGAGGGTCGCGCCGCGCGCATCCATCGCGATACGGTAACGGAGAGACGAATGCAACGCTCATGGGAGAAAATCTGGCTAATTGTCCGTCGCGAGTACCGCGCGCGGGTGCGGCAGCGGGGGTTCATCATCCTCACCATCGCGATGGCGGCCATCTTCGTCCTGCTCGCCTGCTCGCCGACGATTGTCCAGGCGATCCGCAGCGGGCGGAATGACACGACGACCGTCGCCGTACGCGATGCCGCAAATCCCGCCGCGACACCGGACGACATCGCGCGGCTCGACCAGCAACTACGGGCGGATGGCACGAACGGGAGCGCGATTACACTCGTCGTGGCGGCCACCGGCGATCCCCCCCCCCAGCAGCAGGTCAATGAGGGGAAAGACGACGGCTATCTCGAACTCAACCGGAATCCGGCGGGCGATCTGACGTTCGACTATGTGACGAAATCCGGCACGCGGGATACGACCGCCACGCGCATTCAGCAGGCAGCCGCATTCCTCTCCGTGCGAGATCGCCTGACGCGCGCCGGGGTGGAGCCGTCCCGGCAGGCGCAAATCTTCGCACCGCCGCCATTTTCGATCAGCGCGACGCAGGCGGCTTCGATCGCGGACACACAAACAGAGACGGAAAAGATCACGAATCGCGGGCTTGCCTACATCCTCGATATCCTGCTCTACACCACGATCATCGTCTACGGCATGTGGATCGCGGGCGGCGTGGTGGAGGAGAAGAGCAACCGGATCATGGAAATCATGATTAACGCCGCGACACCGACGCAACTGATGGCGGGCAAAATCCTCGGCATTGGCGCGGCGGCGTTGACGCAATACCTCTGCATCACGATCCCCGGCGCGGTCGCCCTCGCCTTGCAGGGGCGGATCGCACAGGCGCTGCTCGGCACGCGGACCGGCGCGGCGGCGCTCGACTTGACGGGCCTCTCCGTCACCGCCATCGTGACGTTCATCGGCTTCTTCATCCTCGGCTTCCTGCTCTATGCCGCGCTCTACGCCAGCGCGGGGTCGCTCGTCAGCCGCCAGGAAGACGTGCAGCAGATCGCGGCGCCGATGCAAATGGCGATGATCGGCAGTTTCTTTGCCGCGCTCTTCGTCCTCGGCAGCCCGGACAGCAGCCTGGCACGCGTGCTCGCGTTCGTCCCGTTTTGCAGCCCGCTCGTCATGCTGACGCGCGTTCTCGTCGGTCACCCCGCACCGTGGGAGGTCGCGCTCTCGGTGGCAATCCTGATCGCCAGCATCGCCATCTGCATCGCGCTGGCGGCACGCATTTACCGGATTGGCGTCCTGCTCTACGGCGTGCGCCCGAATCTGCGCACCGTCTTCCGGCTCAATCACGCCCGCGTGGCGCGGTGAGGCAAGTGACTATGCTTTGCGCGTCTTGACAGGATATGTCGGCGGGTGTACATAAAGGAGTAGGAACTGTGATTCATTAGGAGGGATGATTGATGACTCCGCCGAAGGATCAAGCGCCCGTCTAGGGCGTGGAGAACAGACGAACACTGTTTCGGTTCCAAAAGAGAGTGCGGACGCGATGAGTGGCGTCCGCACTTTGATTTAAGTACGAGGATTAGGCAGAGAGCGCCTCGATAATCTCGCGCTGGACGCCCGCATCCGGTTCCGTCGCCCGCTGGCGGTCGAGCGCGGCGCGGGCTGTATGGCCGCCGAGTTGACCGAGCGCCCAGGCCGCATGCGTGCGGACATGCGCGGCATCGTGGGAGGCGAGGGCAGCCGCGAGGGCGGGTACAGCGGCGCGGTCGCCACTGTTGCCGAGGGCGACGGCGGCATTGCGGGCCAGCCCTTCGCGCCTGGCACGCTTGATCGCCCGGCCACGAAAGCGGTCGCGATATTCCTGAACGGTCATCGTCAGGAGCGGGATGAGCGCGGGATAGGCGTCATCCACAGCGCGGGGCTGGAGCGCAGGCGGTGCAAGGTGAAGGGCATGCCGATTGGGCGGGCAGACCTCCTGACAGATGTCGCAACCAAAGACCCAGTCGCCGATCTTCGGGCGCAGTTCTGCCGGAATCACCCCCCGATGCTCAATCGTCAGGTACGAGATGCAGCGCGGCGTATCGAGAACGTAGGCCGCCGGGATGGCGTGCGTCGGGCAGGCGGCCATGCAGGCGGCGCACGTCCCGCACGACTTCCGCAGCGGCGCGTCCGGTTCCAGATCGAGATCGAGCGGCACTTCGGCGAGAAAGAGGTACGAGCCGGTATCGCGCGTCGCGATGATGCAGGTATTCTTGCCGTACCAGCCAAGCCCCGCCCGCGCCGCCGCCGCGCGATCCACGATCCGCGCCGTGTCCACGAGTGTCCCGGCCATCAGCGGTCGGCCCGCCCCGCGCTCAATCTCCGCGATCAAGCCACGCATCATGGTACGCAGCAGATCGTGGTAATCCGCGCCCCACGCATAGCGCGCGACGCGGCCCCGCAGCACGCCATCGTCCGGCATGGACGGCGCATCCGCGTAATACGAGACGCCGAGGACAAGCAGGGACCGCGCCCACGGTAGGAGTCGTTGCGGCGCGCTGGCGACATGGGCGCGCTCCGGCGTAAACCAGTCCAGCCCGCCGAGATGCCCCGCCGCGATCCGCGCATTCAAGAGCGGTTCCAGCCCGGCGAACGGCTCCGCCGTCGTCACGCGGGCGAGGTGGAAGCCATGCGAGAGGGCGAGAGATTTGATGTCGGCGGCGTTCAATCCTCACCCCCTCGCCCCCTTCCCTCCAAGGGAAGGGGGAACCGGAGCAGGATGTCCCTGTTCCGCATACCATAGGATACAATGGCATTGCCAATTGGTGTGAGAAGGAGACGTGGCAATGACGATGATTCGGGGTCTCGCGGAAATTGTCCTCTCGGTGCATGACCTCGATGCGTCGCTGCGCTTCTACCGCGATACGCTCGGGCTGACGCTCGTCTCGGAGCCGGCGTTTCGTCCGGTCTTTCTCCGTGCGGGCGATCCGGCTGTGACGGTGCCACAACTCGTCGTCCTCGTGCCGCTCCCGGCCGGGACGCCGCCCTTCCCCGCCGCCAAGCCGGGCCGCACCCTTCATCATCTCGCCTTCGAACTCGCCCCGGCGGACTTCGACGCGATGCGCGATCATCTCACCGCGCAGGGTCTCTCGATCCGCACCGGCCAGCATCCCGTCATCCCCTCCCGCACGATGTACGTAGATGACCCGGATGGTAACGAGGTCGAATTCATCGCGGGTACATGAACCGCCTTTCCCCGTTTGAGTAACAATCTTCCTGCCGGTCACGGCATGCATGCTGCATGGGATACATGTGCAACACCCGGCGAACCGCGCGACTATCGTCGGGCCGACCGATACGCAGGAGGAATGAAGATGGCAAAGAATCACACACAGCACGGCGAGTTTCCCGTTGAGACGCCCGGTAGTTCTCAGGCGGCCGATCCGTCTCTCGCGGTATCGCAGCATGCGCACGCCGCCTATGTTGATCGGCTTGAGGAAGCGGGCCAATTCCGCGTTGACGACGAAACGCTCACCCAGCGCGTTGAGAGTGAAATCTATCGTGACGCGGCGCTCCCCAAAGGCCCCGTCACCCTCCACGCGCAAGACGGCGTGGTCACGTTGCGAGGTGTGCTGGAGCGAAACGAGCAAATGCGCGCCTTCGAGGAGGCCGTCCGCAACGTTCCCGGCGTGCGGGATGTCCAGAATCTCCTCCATCTGCCGGACACGGCGGCGCCGAACAAGCGGGCCGCGCTCGACGCGAGCGAGAAGGCGGAAGAATCCACGCCGGGCGCATGAGCCGTCTGGTCAGATGCCCGCGCGAACCGTATGATCTCCGCCAGTGGAGCGAATCACGCAAACCACCGGAGGAGATCGTTTCGTGTTGAAGCATCTCGCGCTCGATGAGGGCGCGTACGACCTGAAAATGAATGTCCGGCAACTCGCGCCGGACTGCATTATTGACGTGGACGCCGCCATGTATGCGCGGGAACGCGCACTCAAGGACGAAATTCTCGCCGGCGACGCGCACTATTATTGTCAGACGCTGCCCGGTACCGAGGCGATGCAATGGGAGACGATTGAAATTCTCCTGCCGAACATGGCGCGGTTTTACCCGGAGCACTTCACACTGACGACGAACGGCGACCGCTGGCGCTGGACGAACCTGCTGCTCGGCACCGAGACGGCATTCACGCTCGGCGACCCGGCAACGCTGCCGCTCTCACCGCTCGATTGGGTGGGGCGGCAGGTGCAGGAAGATCTCTGCGTGATGGACGGCAACGATCCGGGCAGCCCGCTCGTCGCGGGGCATCTCTGTTTCGCGTCCGGCTGGTGCCTGGATGACAAGATGGGCCGGTCGTTCCTCGCTATCCACGCCCCGGTGCCGCTCTTCGCGGAGAAGATCGGACGCCCGGCGGACCTGATGATGCAGCGCGTCAAAGTGGGCCGCCCGACTGCCCGCGTCAACTGGACGATCCATCCATCGGACCGGCTCAACTGCGCGCCGGTAATGAAGCAGCAGTATGCCTTCGAGCATGACGGAATCACGCCGGAGAATGCGGGCGAGCGATACTATCTGCGCTCCGAGTGGCAGACGTTTGTCCGTTACCCGCGCACGAACGCCGTCCTCTTCACGATCCGCACCCGCGTCACTCCACTCGCGGAGGCTCTCCCCGACCCCGATGACGCCCGCCGCCTCGCCACCTTGCTGCGTACCATGCCGCCCGCCATGCTGGCCTACAAAAGTCTGACGCGCCATGCGGAGATGCTGCTCGCCTATCTGGATGCGCGTACCAGAGCAAGGGAAAGCGTTACGATGTAAGTTCGCGCTGCCGGGGAGGTGTTACGCCGCCTCCCAGCGGCAGGAGAAGCGCTCGATGCCGGGGTGCTTCTCGCCGAGCGAGGTGACGTGGAAGCCGTACGCGCGATAGAAGCCGACTGATTCCTGGTCTGTCTCCGAATATAAGGCAGTCAGACCTTCCGCCGCGATGACGCCGCTGACCATCCGCGATGCAATCTCCCGATGACGGTAGCGTTCATCTACCGCGATATGGAGGAGGAGCGCGGCTTCCCGCCCCACCCGCTCGATGCCGAGAATGCCGACGGGCTGACCGTCCTCCTCCCAGACATAGAGCCTCCGCTGCGGGATGGCATATACCGTTGTGAGTAAGTAATCCAGACGCACCACGCTCGGATTGAAGACGCTGGGCGCGATCAATTCCTTGAGTCGCGTTGCGTCGCTCAGATCGGTCACTTTACGCAGCATCGTCCCTGCCTCCTTCGCGCGCGTCGCATCGTCCGTTTTCACACATATCGTAGCACGACGGCTGCCAGCGGCGGACGGCGGAGGGTCGCGCGGTATTCAATCAGGCACAAGATTCGTACTGAGATACTTGAGGCCGCTGTCGCAGGCGACGGTCGCGATGATGCTGCCTGCCGGGGCATCGCGGGCGAGACGAAGGGCGGCGGCGACATTCGCGCCGCTCGTGAACCCGGCGAAAATCCCCTCTCGCGTGGCGAGCAGGCGTGCGGTTTCGAGCGCCGCATCGTCACCGATAGCGAGCGTGCCGTCGCAGAGGGCGGCGCCCCACTGCGGCGGTACGGCGGCGTATCCCGCGCCCTGCAAGGTGTGGCGCGGATCGGTGACGGCCTTGCCTGCGATCACCTGCGACCCTTCCGGTTCGACCGCGTAGCAGCGCACGGCAGGGTTCCGCGCCTTGAGCGCGCGGGCCGTGCCGAGAAAGGTCCCGCCCGTGCCGACAATCGCGCAGAAATGCGTCACGGTGCCGGCGGTTTGCGCCCAGATTTCCGGGCCGGTCGTCAACTCATGGGCGCGGAGGTTTGCGGGGTTGTTGAACTGATCGGGCCGGAACGCGCCGAGCGTGCGGACAAGCGCCCGCGCCCGCTCCTCGACGAGCGCGAGGTCATCACCCGATACCTGCCCCGCCACGCCGCCCGGCATCTGCGGCACGAGCTCCACGTCCGCACCGAGCGCGCGGAGCATCTGCACGCGCTCGCGGCTATTGCCGACGCTCATCACAGCGATAAAGCGATACCCCTTGATCGCGCAGACAATCGCCAGGCCCGCGCCCATATTGCCACTCGTCAGTTCGACGACCACGCCGCCCGGCTTCAGTAGCCCGGCTCGCTCCGCCTCTTCAATGCACTGCAAGGCGGCACGATCCTTGATTGAAGCGCCGGGGTTCGCGCCCTCGATCTTCAACACGACCCGCCCCGGCAGCCCCGCACCCAACCGATCGAGCGCGACGAGTGGCGTCCAGCCAATCGCATCGAGAATGCTCGGAGAGATCCCGCCCCCTCTGCCTCTCCCTTGTTCGGCGGAAGAGAAAAATGCTTCAACCATTCGTCGCCTCCGCTTCATCGGCTGATTGAATGATGGTCGCAACCGCGCACTTCAGTTCCGGCAAATTCGTCTCAACGATTTCCCAAACCAGATCATCGTCAATACCGAAGTAGCGATGGACAAGGATATGTCGCGTTCCGATCATCTCCGGCCATTGAATCTCAGCATCCGGGGCGCGGAATTCGGGTGAAAGCGTCCGGGCTGCCTCGCCAATGATCTGCACATGGCGGAGAACCCATGACTGGATGAGTTCTTCGTTATCGAAGGCGTCACGACCGTTCGCCGTGTATTTCTCAATACACGTACTTGCCTCCAGAATATCGCGCAACCGTTCGCGATCATCTCTCATAGCGCGACCGCTTCGCGCAATACGCGATCGCGCATCCGCTCGCGGAGGCCACCAACGGTTACCACGTCAACCTCCCGCCCGAGCAGGTCCTGCAAATCCATCAGGAGGCCACCGGGGTCGAACAGGCTCCGCCCGCGCTCCATCTCGACGAGGAAATCTATGTCGCTCCGCTCATCCGCCTCCCCGCGCGCGACGGAGCCGAAGACGCGGACATTCCGCGCCCCGTGCCGCGCGGCGATCTGGAGGATTTCCTCGCGCTTCTCTTGCAGCAGTTCTTCGATGCCCATAGCGATACTTCGCTCCACGAACGTTCCAATCACGTGTAGTATCGCGCAACGGGAAGAGAGATACGAGCGCGTGCGCCGCGTAAACCTCAGGCAGCCAGCGGCATATTCGTGTAGACCTTCGCGTTTACGTTCGCGATCGCGGCGTCAAGTTGCGGGTCGCGACCGGCGGCGATGTCCTCGTTCGTCTGCTCCACGGTGATGTCCGGTGAGACACCGATGCCGTTGAGCATCGCGCCGTTCGCGGAGATATAGACCGCGACGGTGATCGAAAGCTCGCTTCCATCGCCAAGTTCGAAACGCGATGTGCTGCCGACCGCACCGGCGGTTTTCGTCCCGATCACCGTGGCTGCTCCGCTCTCCTCGAAGGCGAGCGCGGCGATCTCACTCGCGGAACCACTGCTGTCGTCCACGAGGACGGTGACGGGCAACGTCTCGCGTGCCTTGCCGTCCGATTGGGCGGTCTGCCGCCGGTCTATCCGCCGCCCCTTCGCGGTGCCGAGTATGGTGCCGGGTTGGAGGAAGCGGCCCATAACGTGGTCCACATTAACGCCGCCCCGATTGCCCCGGAAATCCACGATCAGGCTGTCCACATGTTGTGCGTGGAGATCCGCCAGCGCCGTGTCGAACTCCTGCGGGATGCTGTTGTAAAATTCGAAGGTCTGGATATAGCCAATATGTCCATCCAGCACGCGGGAGACGAGCGAGAGGCGCGTGTAGCGGTGGATATGGACTGTCAGGTCGGCCGGGGTCGTATCGCCGACGTGCTGCACGGTGAGGGTATCGGTCTGGCCCTCCTGGGGGTTGGCGAAGAGCGCCGCGCGACTATCGCTGTTGACCGCCTGCCCATCGAGCGCCAGGACATGATCGCCGTCGCGCAGGCCCGCCTCATCAACGGCGCTGTTCGGGATCACCTGCCGGACATAGATGTCGCGATTGATGGCAACGGACACGAAACCGAAGTTGACGATGCTCGAATCGCCCTGCAACGCCCGCCGTTCGACATCCGCCTGCTTCGCCGGGATGAAATAGGTGTGCTCGTCGTTGATCGTCTTCGCCATCGTGATGACGAGCCGGTGCGCGAGATCGCCCGGCGCGAGCGTGAAGACGGTAGATTGCCCGATCATCACGCGGAGATTCTGCGCGAAGACTTCCCACTGCGCGCTCGCGTCCTTGCCGTCCAACGGATCGAGGGGCAGTGTCTGATCGAGCGCCTTTTGCGCCTCCTGCTGCGCGTTGGTGAGGAGTGCGGCGGTATCCGGCTCCGTGTAGAGATTCTTGCGGAGATTATCGTACGCGGCCTTGACGATCCGCAGTTCCGCCTCGGCATCGAACGGCCCGGCGCCGGTCGGAGTGGCCGGGAGCGCGAGAAAGAGCGCGCAGGTGAAGACAAGTACAAGCGCGATGCGCGCACGCGCATTCACCGGGGCAGCCATCGAACAATCATCCCTTCTCGCGGTTCCGCCGATGAATGGAAGTAGTACATCCCGATTGTCATGGGCATGAAAAAAGACGAATCGGGAGCAGCCGATGACTCCGGGTGTGTGGCAGGTGGGTGCGGCTTCCTATGTATCCGTTCGACCGTCACCACCGACTTTCCCCGATCGCGTCTGCACGTAGTATTATCGCACCACCTGAATTCTCCCTGAACGCGCCTTAAGGATTTGCTGAAAATCACCGCCTTCCCAACCATCCATGTTCATACAGAGCCTCCGTATGGGCAATGCTTTTGAGGGTTGGATATGGCGTTAGGGAGGGCGGTTCAAGCACCGCCCGTACGCATCGCATGGCACCCTGCCGCCACTCTCCCTGTGTCCCCTATCTCAGCGCGCCACGGCGGTCAGGCGGTCGGCACTGAAGACGCCGGGATGGGTGCCGGTGAGCATGAAGTCGGCGGTGCGCTCGGCGGTGGCGGGGCCGATACCCATGCCGCCGCCCGTGAAGCCGACGGCGAAATAGACGTTTGGCATGTCCGGCAGCCGCCCGATGAGCGGCATTTCGTCCGCCGTGAAGCCCATGATGCCGCTCCAGCGATGCTCGATGGGCAGGCCATTCAGTTCCGGGAAATATTTGTGCAGAAAGGATTCGAGGCCCGCTTGCAGGTGCGGCGTCGTTTCCGCGTCGTTGTAGCCGACTTCTTCCGGGACGAAACGATTGCGCCAGCCACCGATCAGAAAGCGGCCATCAGGCAGTTGCCGGAAGTACTCGTATCCCCACTCGCAACCCATCGTCATCTCCATGAACCGTTCGGTCGGGGCGGTGGCGAGCATCTGGCCGCGCGTCGGGAAGACCTTGTCCGCGAAATAGGGGTGCAGCGTGCGCGAGTAGGCATTCGTGCAGAGGCAGACGATCGGCGCGCGCACCGTCGCCCGCTGGCCGTGAACCGTGACGATGCCGCCCGACTGCTCGATCTTCCGCACCGCGCAGTTCGGGATCACCGTCGCGCCGCTGTGCGCCATCACCTGCGTCGTCAGCCAGTACGACTGCGTCGCCATGTCGCCCGCCTGGTAAATGCCGCCGAAGAAGCCGCGCCCGGTCGGGTCCTTGTCGTACCACTCCACGTCGTAGCCATCGGCGATCAGGGCGTGCGCCGAGGCTTCCAGTTCCCTCGCTTCCTGTTCGTCCCAGGCGAGGGTCAGACTGCCCGGCTGCTCGTACCAGACGCCGTAGGCATCGAGAAACCCCTTGACGATCTCCCGGTTGCGGAAGCCGAGGTCGCGCGCCTCCTTGACCACCGCGCGCCCGAATTGCTCAACCGCCGTGTGGTATCCGGCCTTGCCGTGCGCCGAGACATGCCCCGCGTTCCGCCCGGACGCACCGAGCGCGACATCCCGCGCCTCCAGCACGATGACCGATTTCCCCGCCTGCCCGAGGAAATGCGCGAGCGTGCTGCCGACAATCCCCGCGCCAATGATGCAGACGTCCGCATCCTCGCGGCGGTGCGGCAAGGCGGGCCAGACGGATGTGTCCTGCCAGATCGAAACGGTGCTCATGGAACCTCACCCCCCGGCCCCCTCTCCTTTGCCTGGGGGCAAAGGAGAGGGGAGAAAATGCGGGCATTAGAGGATTAGTGTACATCGTTGGTTTCGGACGCGTCGAGCATCTGCGAGAATGCGGGGAAGTAGTCAGTAGTCGGTAGTCAGTTGAAAGCGGCGGCGCTTCACGCGTGCATTTCTTCCTCCTCCCAGCTTCTGACTGCCGACTACCGACTACCGACTACCGACTACTGGCGACTGCCGACTGGCGACGAAGGAGCATACCGTGGCACGTCTACGCGTTGGGGTGATCGGCTGCGGGACGGTGGCGCAGATCATGTGGCTACCGAACCTGCGTGAACTGGACGACCATTTCGCGGTGACCGCGATCAGCGATCTCTCACCGCGCCTCTTGCAGTCGGTCGGCGACTACTTCGGCATCCCCGGCCGCTTCCCGGATTACCGCGACCTCGTCGCGCAGGACCTCGATATGGTGATCGTGCTCACCGCCGGGTCGCACGCGCCGCCCGCGATCGCCGCGATGGAGGCGGGCAAGCATGTGATCGTCGAGAAGCCGATGTGCTTCACGCTGCGCGAGGCGGACGCGATGATCGCCACGGCGGAGCGCACCGGCAGGCGGATGATGGTCTCCTACATGAAGCGGTACGACCCCGGCTACCGCTACGGCCGCGACACCGTGCGAGGGATGGACGATCTGCGCTATATCCAGATCAACATTCTTCACCCGGACCCGGACCTCTATTACGCCCATCACCGGATCAAGCGATTTCGCGACATCCCACCGGACACCCTCGCCACCTTGCAGGCGGAGGATGACCGGCTGACCGTCGAGGCAATCGGGGATGTCTCACCGCTCCTGCGGCACCTCTACCGCGATGTCGTCCTCGGCAGCATGTGCCACGACACGAACGCGCTGCGCGGCATCCTCGGCACGCCCCAGCAGGCGCTCTTCACGACAATCTGGCCGGATGCGACGATTCACCCGACGGTCACGACCGTGCTCGCCTACGACAACGGCCCGCGCGTCGTGCTGACATGGTCGTACCTCTCAGCCTTGCGGGATTACTTCGAGGAGCTGGCGTTCATCGGGGAGGCGGGGCGCGTGCGCATCCAGTTTCCATCGCCGTGGCTGAAGCACTTCCCGACGCCGGTCGAGGTGCAGGGGATGGAAGATGGCACGGAGTGGCGCAAACGCGTCAACGTCTCCTACGCCGAAGCCTTCAAGGAAGAGGCGCTGCATTTCCATCACTGCGTGACGACGGGCGAGCAACCGCTGACCGATGGCCGCGATGGCCGCGCGGATATCGCCCTCTTGCAGCAGATCGTCGCCGCCGCGCACCCGCCCGGCCTCGGCGGTGAAGCGGCGCGATAACGGCGGGAAAAACGAATGATCGCCGCGGAATCGAAATGCGCACCTGTCAAGAAGTTCCGATTGTAAAAACACGTAACGATGCAAATTCCGGAACCGTCTGAGATGAGCGAGCGTCCTATCGGATGCTCGCTCATGTCGAGGAGTGCGGATAGCGAAGGAGAGGTGTTTGTGAACAGTTTGTGGGTGCAGCGCGCGTCAGCGCTTGGCGAGAGAGGCGACAGCGCGCTCAATCGCCGCCGGTTCCTGGCATTGGCGGGAGGCATCGCGGGAAGCGCGATCCTCGCGGCGTGCGGTGGGAGCATCGCGACCACTACGCCGAAGCCTGCGGCACCGACTGCGGCGGCGCCGACGACAGCGGCCGCGCCGTCCGTGGCGGCAAGTGGGGCGACCACGGTATCAGGGGGTGCATCAGCGGCGAGTAGTACGCGGCCTGCCGCTTCGACTGCCAGTGGCGCCACGACGACCGGCACGACTGCCGCCAGTTCAAGTGTGAGTGGAACGCGGCCCGCAGGCTCCGCCATAACAACCGGCTCCGCGCCGTCCGGCACTGCGGCAGCCTCCGGTTCGGCCAGCGCGGGCGCGGGCGGGCAGACGCTGGTCATTGAGGCGACCGAGTATGCCTTCAAGACGCTCGGCAGCATCCCGGCCGGGGTAACGACGGTGCAGTTGAAGAATCTGGGCAAGGAAGACCACGAGGCGCAGTTCGTCCGCCTGAACGACGGCGTGACCATCGAGCAATTCCTCACGGCGGTTCAGCAAGCGGGGCAGGGCGAACCGCCGCCGATCTTCACGTATGAAGGTGGGCCGGCCCAGATCGTCCCGAATAAAACCGCCGAGGTAGTGCTGAATTTCCAGCCGGGGCAGTATATGCTTCTCTGCTTCGTGAGTGGGCCGGATGGTCAGCCGCACGCCGCGAAGGGAATGATCTTGCCGGTTACGGTCAATGCGGCGACGGGATCCGCAGCCACACTCCCGGCAGGGAAAGGAACCATCGCCCTCGGTTCCGCGAATGGCTTCGATCTTCCCGCGACGCTCCCCGCAGGCAAGAGCCAGTACCGTGTGACGAATCAGGGAGCAGGGCCGCACGCGTTCTTCCTTGGCAGCATCCCGGCGGATAAGACGATTGACGATGTCAATGCGTCGTTGGCGAGTCAGGACTCCGGGCCACCGCCGTGGTTCCAGTCGAACGGCGGAATAGACGGTGTGAAGCCAAACGGATCGGGCGTCGTCACATTCGATCTCGCGCCCGGCAAGTACGTAGCGGTAGATGCCCCTTTCGGCCCCGACAAGCCATTCGCCAAGGTTTTCACGGTCAGTTAGATGCGTTTCCCTTCCGGAAGCAGAGAGAGGGGGCGGCCTACGGGTCGCCCTTTGCGCTTTCCATGCGATCACGAGCAATCCTGGCGTACAATGCCGCGATTGTTTTCCGCTGATCGAGGGAAGTACTGTGCCACACCCGATGCATCCACGCCGCGCATTGATCGTGCTGGCGAAAGCGCCCGCCGCCGGAATGACGAAGACCCGCCTCTGCCCACACCTCACGCCCGAAGAAGCCGCCGCATTCGCCGCTGCTTCGCTGCTGGATACGCTGGCGGTGGCGCGGAGCATCGAAGGGTGTGCCCTCTGGCTTGCTCATCCCCCGGGCGCGGCGGCGCCGCTCGTCGCGCTGCTTGGTGATGACCTCCCGCCCGCGTTCGCCATCCCACCCGGCGATGTTGGTATGGCGATGTGCGCCGCGATCGAATGCGCGCTGGGCCACCACGCGACGCAGGTCGTATTGATCGGCAGCGATCTCCCCTCCCTGCCCCCCACACACATTGAGCATGCATTCGCGCGGCTCGACGAGGGCGCGGATGTCATTCTCGGCCCGGCGGAGGATGGCGGCTACTATCTGATCGCCGCGACCGCACCACACCCCGCCCTCTTTACCGACATCGCCTGGAGCACGGATGCCGTCTACGCACAGACGGTCGCGAAGGTCGAGGCATCCGGCCTTTCGCTCGCAACGGTCCCACCATGGTACGATATTGACGGCGTGGCAGACCTGCGCCGGTGCATGGATGACCTCGCCGCGCACCCCGATCACCCGGCCACGGCGACACGGGCCTTCCTCCGTGCGGTGAAAGACCGACTTGAGAGAATGGGGAATTGAACGTAACCGTCTTCCAGAGGGGCGGTTCGTGAACCGCCCCTCCGAACATCATGCCACCGCGATCGTGAAAGAGTATGGCGATGTGGAACCAATAGGCATTGCACTGGTTGGCGCGGGGTGGGCAGGGAACCGGCACGCTATCGGCTACCGCGCCCTGCCGGATCATGGCCGGATCGTCGCTGTGGTGGACACGCGGCGCACGATCGCGGAAGCGCATGCGCGGGAGTGGGGAGCCTCGCTCTTCACGGACGATCTCGCCGCCGCGCTCGACCGGCCCGACGTGCAGGCGGTGGACATCTGCCTGCCGCACACGCTGCACGCGGCAACTGCCGAGGCGGCGCTGGCGGCGGGGAAGCATGTGCTGATCGAAAAGCCCTTTGCCACGAGCATTGACGAGGCGGACGCGATGATCGCTGCGGCGGCCCGCGCCCGACGCATCGTGATGGTGGCCGAGAATGTCCGCTTCGACCCGCTGTACCTGCGGATGACGGAATTGATTTTCTCCGGGACGATCGGCGCGCCCTTCCTCTGCCGCATCAGCCGCGACCATCATCTGCACGACGCGCTGCGCGCGCGGCCGTGGTTCTTCACTGACCCGACCGGCGGCATCATGTGGAGCGGCGGTATCCACGACATCGAGACCGTGCGGATGCTGATGGGCGATGCGCCGTTTCAGGAAGTCTACGCCACCGCCGCCCGCAAGACCCTCGCGGCGATGGAGACCGACGACACAAGCGTCGGCCTCTTCCGCATGGGAGGGGGCGGTGTCGCCGTCCTCTCTGAGAGTTTCTCCACCCACGCACCGCACGGCGAGCGTACGCGCGTCGAAGTCTTCGGCCCCGATGGCTCACTGATGACCGACGGCGACGGCACGCTAACCATCGTCACACCGGACGGCGTGCATGCGGAACAGATCCCGCCAGAGGATACGTTCACGGCGGAAATCCGCCACTTCCTCGATTGCCTCCGCGCCGGGGACGAACCGGCGACCGCCGCATGGACGATGCGTCCCGGCCTCGCCGCCATCCTCGCCGCGCGGGCAAGCATGGCCGTCGGCGCACCTGTCGCGCCCGAACCTTCCCGCTTCTAGCCGCCAGCCTGCCTTCACCGAGCAATGGCCGCGCGGCCGTTGCGTTTACACACTACGATAGAGAGATCATCAGGAGGATGATCTCATGGCAACATCAACGCTCGCCTCGAAAACTGCCACTCCCGAAGAGCATGAACGCTATCTGAGGATGATCGCGCTGCTCGCCGAACCCGGTGTTCAACTGACCAATGGTGAGGGCGAGGCGGTCGAGATACCGGACAGCCTCCGGCCAGCAATGCGGCAACTGGCGGAACTGGCGGCAAAAAACAAGGTGATCGTCCTCAGCGCGATGGACAAAGCGTTGACGACGCAGCAGGCGGCGGACGTGCTCAATGTCTCCCGCCCCTACCTCATCAAGTTACTCGACGAGGGCACGATTCCCTACTCGATGGTCGGTTCTCACCGCCGCATCCAATATGACGATCTCATGGCCTTCCACGCCGTATGGTACGCTGAGCGCAAGCAAATCCTCGCCGAACTGACGCGACAGGGGAAGAGATGGGCGGATACGACCTCCCGCCACGCAAATTCACCCTTCTGCCCGACGCATGAGCGCCCCGCACGACGTGCCGATTGCTGTATTGGACGCGAATGTCCTTTTTCCGATGGTACTCTGCGATCTGTTGATTCGTGCCGCTTTGGAGGGGATATATCGCGCCTACTGGAATCAACCGATCCTTGATGAGATGGCCCGCAATCTCGTGAATACAAGGGCGAACAACTCATGAGGGGGCACGGTGGCGATGCGCGAATTTGCAGCGGGCGCTGCCTGATGCGCTGGTGCAGGGATAGGAAGCGCATATCCCGTTGATGGCCAATCATGCGAAGGATCGCCATGTTCGTGCTGTGGCTGTCCATATCGGCGCGCAAATCATCGTCACCCATAATCGTCGTCACTTTCCCCCTCACATTCTTGCGTCCTATCGCATCGAGGCGCAATCTGCCGACATGTTCCTGAACACCCTCTTCGTTGCAAACCCAAACGCTTTTCAGCAGATCATTACCGAACAGGCGGGCGATCTCCAGAATCCGCCGCAGTCGGTCGCGCAGGTGCTGGATAACCTGTCGCTCGAAGCGCCGACGTTTGTGCACGCTATTCGCGAGTGGATGCGAGAACGATGACCCATATGGCCTGCTATACTCAGCGGGCATTCGCATCTGTCCGTACGAGAAGGAGCAAGGCATGGCCGAGACGACCACCGCATCGGGGACAAAGGGCGCGACGGCGATTCAGGAGGCGATCATCACGCCCGCCGATCATCTGGGTTTCGAACCGGGCGAAGCCCGCAAACTCGCGCCGTGGTCGCGGATCGCATCCTACTTCCAACTGCTCGGCACGCGCTCGCCCCGCGTCCAAACCGAAGTGCTCGGCAACTCGACTGAGGGCAGGCCCTTCCTTCTTTCGATCATCGCCAGCGAGGAGACACACGCGCGGCTCGACCACTTCCGCGAGATTCAGTCTCATCTCGCCGACCCGCGTGGCGTGAGCGCGCGGCAGACCGCCGGGTTCGTTGCGGAGGGGAAGACCATCGCGCTCGTCACCTGCACGATCCACGCGACCGAGGTGGGCGCGACGCTGATGGCGATGGGCCTCGCGCATGATCTCGCGACGAAGGATGACGCGACGACGCGGCAAATCCTCGACAACGTCATCCTGCTACTCGTGCCATCGCTCAATCCGGATGGCTGGGACCTCGTCGAGCAGTGGTACACGAAGACGCTCGGCACGCCCTTCGAGGGGAGCGCGCCACCACAGATATACCAGACCTACACCGGCCACGATAACAACCGCGACTGGTTCATGCTCACGCAGGCCGAGAATCGCCTCGCGGTCGAAAAAATTCACAATGTCTGGCATCCGCAGATCGTCTACGACCTCCATCAGATGATGCAGGATGGGCCGCGCTATTTCGTCCCCCCCTTCATTGACCCGTACGATCCGAATGTGGACTCGATTCTCTCGCAGGAAATCAACGTCCTCGGCTCGACGATGGCGCAGGCGCTCGCGCAGCATGGCAAGACGGGCGTGACGACGAACGTCATCTTCGATGCCTTCTCCCCCTCCCGCGCCTATCAGCACTACCACGGCGGCGTGCGCATTCTCTCCGAGGCGGCGAGTTGCCGGATCGCTACGCCCGTGACAATTAACAAGGATGATCTCAAAGTCGGTCGTGGCTTCGATCCGCACGCCGTGACGTGGAACCACCCGAACCCGTGGCCGGGCGGCGAATGGACGCTGGCGGACATCGTCTCCTACAACCGGATCAGCGCCGATGCCCTCCTGCTCCATGCCGCGCGCTATCGGGATATGTGGCTCTCGAACTTCGCCGCCCTCTCGCGGCGCGCGATCGAGCAGACCGGCGCGCCGGTCTCCTTCGTCGTTCCCGCCGGGCAGCGCGATCCGGTGACACGGGCCGAACTGCTGCAGGTCTTGCAGCGTGGCGGCGTCGAACTGACGCAGGCGAAGACGCGCTTCACGGCGGACGGCGTCACTTACCCTGCCGGGTCCGCCGTTATCTCCATGGCGCAGCCGTACGGCATGTACGCGAAGACGCTTCTGGAGGCGCAGAAATACCCCGATCTCCGCCTTTACCCGGACGGCCCACCGAAGCCGCCCTACGACATCACCGCGCACTCGCTCCCCTTGCAGATGGGCGTTGAGGCGGTCGCGGTCGCCACACCCTTCAAGGCGGAACTGACACCCGTCTCCGGTCTGGTCGCGCCGCCGAAGGGTGCGGTGAAGGGGACAGGCACGGCGGGCATCATCATCGGCGCGGAGACGAACGCGAGCGTCAAACTCGTCAACGCCCTGCTCGCCGAAGGGGTCGAAGTGACGCGCACCAGCGGCCCCGTGCGCGGCGGCGGTGAGGAGTTCGCGCCGGGCGCCTACGCCATCGCGGTGACGGACGATGCGCTGGAACGCGTGCGGTCACGCTGTGTCGAACACGGCGTGCGCGCGGCGGCAGTCGAGCGGGTGCCAACCTCCGCGCGGCGGCTCAAGCAGCCGAAAGTCGGCCTCTACCGCCCGTGGTGGTCGAACGCGATTGACGAGGGGTGGACACGCTTCATCCTGGAGAAATACGGCTTCCTCTACGACACATTGCGGGATGGCGATATGCGGCAGGGCGATCTGCGGGGCCGCTGCACCTGCATCATTTTGCCCGCGATGTCCGCGAAGATGATTATGGAGGGGAATAACCCCGCCGACTATCCGCCGGAATATACGGGCGGCATCGGCGAACTCGGCGCGGCGAACCTCCGGCGGTTTGTCGAAACGGGCGGCACGCTGATCGCGATGGACGCGGCGTGCGAAGTCGCGATTAAGCAGTGCTATTTGCCGGTGACGAATGTGCTGGAAGGAGTGACGGCGCAGGAGTTCTACTCGCCCGGCTCGATGGTGCGCATCCTGCTCGACCCGAACCACCCGATCGGCTACGGCTTCGAGCGGGAGAGCGTCGCGCTCTTCGTCAATAGCCCCGCCTTCGAAGTGCATGGCGGCGGGGCAGCGGTGGCGCGCTACCCGATGAGTGATCCACTCCTCTCCGGTTGGATGCTCGGCCCGGAGAAGATTCAGGGGCGGGCGGCGGTCGTCGAAGTGCCGGTCGCGCACGGGCGCGTCATCCTGATCGGCTTCCGCGCCCAGTTCCGCGCGCAGGCCCGCGGCACCTATCGTTTATTATTCAACAGCATCTACGCGAGCACGCTGCGGTAGGGGAACCCCACCCCCCGGCCCCCTCTCCTTTGCTTCCAAGCAAAGGAGAGGGGGGCGACCTCCGATAAGCCGAGATGTTTGGGGGATGCTACGGCACTCCAGATGAGTCACCCCTCTCCTATCACAAGCGATAGGAGAGGGGCCGGGG
>JAICJW010000529.1 GCA_025928215.1 Chloroflexia bacterium
ACACAAAGTGATGCGAAGACGCGCTGCGGCACCGGCTTCACGGGCGGGCCGGTCTATCTCGTGCAATATGCGGACGGCGTCTACGATGGCGATTACGCCTGCTGATCCTTGCGGCGCGTCAGCGCACGGTGTAGGATACGCACCGGAGGAAACTGACGTGCCGCAGATCACTGCCCACCGTCACTGGCGCTCTTCCACGAGCGCCCAATCAGACTGGTTCGCCGCGTAACCCATCCGGTGCATCGGGTACGCGGCGGGAACCTTTGCACACCGTCACCGCGCTTCTCGGCGCGGGCTTCGCGCGTGTGCATGCTCCTGCCATCACGGAGGAGCACTCTATCATGACCATCGAACATGTATCTATGGCCTTTAATCGAATCGCCAAGACGCCAGGAACGCCAAGAAGAGAGGGGAAAGATTCTTCTCTTACTCCGTCTTCTCTGCGTTCTCTTGGCGTCTTGGCGGTTCATCTCCTCTCACCCTACCTGCGGGAAGGGGGAGCGGCATGCTGATCGCGCGGCTGGATGGTATCGGGCTGACATACGGGACGCAGCGCATCTTCAATGGCCTCGATCTGACCCTGAACGACGGCGAGAAGATCGGGCTTGTCGGGCCGAATGGTGCGGGCAAATCGAGCCTGCTGCGGATTCTCGCCGGCGCGGAGACGCCGACGGAGGGCGCATGCACGCTGCGTAATGGTATCCGCGTCGCCTATCTGCCGCAGGAGTACGCCGAGCAGACGACCGCCCCGGCGATGGATGAGGTGATCGGGGGGCGGGCGGATCTGCTCGCGCTGGAAGCGGAACTCGACGCGGTCGAAGCAATGCTGGCCGATCCCGCGTGCGCGGCGGATATGGCGGCGATGGGCCGTGCCCTCGAACGGCAGGCGGTGATCCTCGAACGGTACGAGGAGGAGGGCGGGCCGCGCTTCCGGGGTGACGCGCGCGATCTGCTCGTCCGCCTCGGCCTGCCGCCGGAATCGCATCAGCAGTCTGTCGCGCTCCTCAGTGGGGGCCAGCGGAAGATGGTCGGCCTCGCCCGCTGCCTGCTCGCCAAGCCGGACGTCCTCCTGCTCGACGAGCCGGACAATCACCTCGACCTGCCCGGCAAGACGATGCTCGAAGGGGTGATCCGCGCCTACGGCGGCACGCTCATCCTCATCTCGCACGACCGCTACCTGCTCGATGATACCGTCGCGCAGATCGCCGAACTGGACAACGGCCGCCTGACGCGCTATCAGGGCAACTACTCCAGTTACATGACGCAGCGCGAACTCGCTTTGCTGAAGCAGCAGCAGGATTACGTCTCGCAGCAGAAAGAGATCAAGCGGCTTGAAGAGGCCGTCGCGCGCTTCACACTCTGGGCGAATCTCGTGCTGGACGAGCGACACAAGAAGCAGGCGATGAATAAGCAGCGGCAGATTGACCGGATGGAGAAGATCGAGCGACCCGTTCTGGAGCGGCGCACGATGAGCCTCCATTTCCGCTCCGGCGAGCGCGGCGGGCAGAAGGTGATCGAGGCGCGTCATCTCTCCCGCTCCTTCGACGATGAGATCGTACTGGCGGACCTCAACTTCACGCTCTGGCGGGGCGAGCGCGCCGGGGTTGTCGGGCGGAACGGCGCGGGGAAGTCGGTGCTCGTCCAGATGCTGCTCGGATTCGACGCGCCGACCGAGGGCGAAGTCTGGATCGGCCCCTCGATCCGGCTCGGTCACTACGCGCAGCAGCACGATGTCCTCGATCCCAACGAGACGCCGCTCGACTGTATCCGCATCGTCAAGCCGATGACGGCGGAGACGGCGATGGGCATTCTCGGTCGCTTCCTCTTCACCTACCGGCAGGCGACCGAGCCAATCGCCCATCTCAGCGGCGGCGAGAAAAGCCGCCTGCAACTGGCGCACCTGATGACGGGCGGCGCGAACTGCCTGCTGCTCGATGAGCCGACGAACCACCTCGACATTGCCTCCACGGAGGTATTGGAAGAGGCAATCAATGCCTACGACGGCACCGTCCTGACCATCTCGCACGACCGTTATTTTCTCGATCGCATCTGCACCCGCATCTTCGAGATCGAGGATGGCGACCTGACCGAATACCCCGGCGGCTACAGCGAGTACGTGGAGCAGAAGGAACGGCGGACGGAGATTCCCTCACCCCCAACCCCGCTCCCTCACGGGGCGAGGGGAGCCGGAACACAGAAGGCGAAGGCGAATGTGCATCGTTGAAACGTCGTTCTCCCCCGCCTCCATCGCGCTCAAGGTTCATCCGGAGGGTTCGGCAGCGATGAAGCGGGGCAGGGGGTGAGGTATACTATGCGCATGGCAACCAGTACCGCTGAAAACGCGACGGCTGCGGCGGAATCTCCGCTCGGCGTGCTGCCCGTCCTGCCAACGCATGTGGACGGGGACG